>JACDEG010000019.1 GCA_013816505.1 Pyrinomonadaceae bacterium
CATGAATGAGGCTCGCGGGCGCGCCCGTAATTTGTCGATGGGTGCGATGCTACCTGAAGCGACGCGCTTCAATCACCGGAGGCTGAAGCGCCTTCCGTGGCGGCCTCCGCGTTGTTGGAAATGACTTCGCCATCCGGAAGAACAATCAATTGATGGTCGGCGGTGACGAGTTCGCCTTCCATGGTTATCTCGTCGCCGCTCGGCATCGGGACGGGCAGGTTGTCGAGGAAACGCTCTGCGTCGATGGCGGCCATGCAGCCCGTCCCGGCGGCCGTCACCGCCTGACGGTAGAAAGAGTCCTGCACGTCGCCGCACGCGAACACGCCGGGGATTTCCGTCGCCATCGTCCGCCCGGCGGTGATTAGATAACCGACCTCGTCCATCTTAAGCTGGCCTTTGAACAAATCGGTATTCGGCTTGTGGCCGATGGCGACGAAGACACCCTCGCAGGGAAACACACTGTCCTCGCCGGTCTTCGTATCTTTCAGCCGCGCGCCGGTTACGCCGGTCTCCTGTGTGCCGAGAATCTCGGTCACATCAGTGTTCCAGATGAAGTCGATCTTATCGTTGCGGAACGCTTTATCCTGCATAATCTTCGACGCCCGCAGGTGGTCGCGGCGGTGGACGACGGTGACGCGCGAGGCGTAGCGCGTCAGAAAATTCGCTTCCTCCATCGCGGTGTCGCCGCCGCCGACGACGATGATCGACTTGCCTTTGAAGAAGAAGCCGTCGCAGGTCGCGCACGCCGAGACGCCGAGTCCGCCGAGGCCCTGCGGCGCGGGCGCTTCGCCGGGGATGCCGAGCCACTTCGCCGATGCCCCCGACGCGATGATTAAAGTCTCCGCTTCGATTTCGTGCTCGTCCGTGCGGAGCGTGAACGGGCGTTCGCTCAAATCGACCTCCGTGATGTATGTCACCAGAAACTCGGCACCGAAGCGGCGCGCCTGCTCCTCAAACTCCTGCATCAGTTCCGGTCCCTGAATGCCTTTCGAGAAGCCGGGGTAGTTTTCGACCTCGGTGGTGATGGTTAACTGCCCGCCGGGTTGCGGTCCATGAATGACCAGTGGCTTGAGGTCGGCACGCGCGGCGTAGATCGCGGCGGTCAGGCCCGCCGGGCCGGAACCGATGATGACTACCTCTTTATGTAACGTATTTCTCGTCATTAGTTTTTATCTTCGACTCCTTCGAGCGGTGCGGCGCGCGTTTGCCTGGCGGCAGTCTCACGCCTTCGGTTGTAGCCTTTTTCTTAGCGTGTATAGTATAACTCTCAGGATCGAACCTAGTCGAATTAGGGCGCGTCAGGGAAATCGATGGGCCGCCACCGATTTCCCCCTACCCAAAGTCAGTGCCAAAATACCTTTGAGTTTATCGCAACAGAGTGACCATCAAACCCGCCGGGTCGAGATAGAGACAATCGCCGTGCTCGGCGCGGGCACGATGGGGCACGGCATCGCGCAGGTCGCTGCGGCGTGCGGCTACCGCGTGATCCTGCGCGACACGGAGCGCGCGGCACTCGCACGCGGCGTCCAGGCGATTGAAAAGAATCTGGCCAAAGGTATGCAACTGGCCAAAGTCACCGAGGCCGAGCGCGACCTGACGCTCCAGCACATTCGCGGCGCCGTTAACCTTGCCGAGACGCGCGACGCCGATCTCTTTATCGAGGCCGCGCCTGAACGTCTGGAATTGAAACGCGCTGTGCTCCGCGAAGTCGAGGCCGTCGCCGTGCGGCCTTTTATCTTCGCCACCAACACCTCGGCGCTCTCGATTACCGAAATCGCACGCGACGCGGCGCGCCCCGCACACGTCGTCGGGATGCACTTCTTCAACCCTGTGCATCTGATGCGACTCGTCGAGATCGTCACGGGCGCGCAAACGAGCGCGGAAACCGTCGAGGCGGTGCGCGCCGTGGCAGGGCGCATGAGGAAGGAACCGATCACGGTACGCGACGTGCCGGGGTTCGCCTCAAGCCGGCTCGGCGTCGCACTCGGGCTGGAAGCGATGCGGATGCTCGAACAGGAAGTGGCGAGCGCCAGGGATATAGATACCGCAATGGAATTGGGCTACAATCACCCGCTGGGGCCGCTCCGTCTAACTGATCTCGTCGGTCTCGACATCCGACTTCACATTGCCGAGTACCTTCATCGCGCGCTCGGCTCTGAGACTTTTCGTCCCCCGGAGATTCTTCGACGGATGGTCGAAGAAGGAAAACTGGGCCGCAAGAGCGGCGAGGGATTTTACCTGTGGGACGACTGACAGTTTCCAGTTTCCAGCCACAATTAAACTGGAAACTGAAAACTGGGGTAGTGACCTGAAGCCGTGGGGAGAGGGCAGCAGGCGCGACCGTGAGCGAGGGCGTCAACCTTGTCCCTGGCCTGACCGCGCGGGCTTCCTCCCTGTCTCTCCCACAACTGATCCACTACACAAACTGGAAACAAACTATGAGCATGCAGAATCACGGAGACAGGCGATTCGCGTTGCGCATGGCGTTGCGGCTGCCCATCGTTGTCTCGGGTCGGGCCGAGGACGGCGCAGCGTGGAGCGAACCTACCGAAACCGACGACATCTCAACCGCCGGCACGCTCTTTCACCTTAATCAGAAGGTGAATCGCGGCGATCAACTTTATATCCGTGCGCACCGCCCCGATGGCGCGCCTATCGAAGCCACCGCCAAGGTGGTGCGCATCGCGCCGGCAATCTATGGCACGGCGCGTATCGGCGTCGCGATCATCGAACCGACCGACAACTGGCTGCGTCTCTTTGTGTCGTGGGTCGCCGACGAACAAAGCCCCCCGCCCGAAGGCCAGAACTCACTTTAACGAACGCGCTCGGACGATTCGCTGCAATCAACTTCAACCTCTTTCGTCGCCGCTGTGAATCACTGTCGGCCCGTCAATTCCTTTGGAGAGTTTATGTCATCATACGAAACGCTTCTCGTCGAGCGGCGCGGCCGTGTCGCGCTGATTACGATCAACCGTCCCGAGAAAAGAAATGCGCTCAACATTCAGACGCGGCAGGAAGGCGCGGCGGCGCTCGAAGAATTGCACGCCGACGAACAGGTGCGCGTCGTTGTATTCACGGGGGCCGGGGACAAAGCATTCATCGCCGGAGCCGACATCGCCGAGTTCGCGGGCCGCACCGCCCTCACGCAGCGTGACGTGATGACCGGGCGCTCGCTGTTCACCGCGATTGACACCTTTCCGAAGCCGGTCATCGCGATGGTCAACGGCTACTGCCTCGGCGGCGGATGCGAACTGGCGCTCGCCTGCGACCTGCGCATCGCCAGCGAGACCGCCTCGTTCGGCCAGCCGGAAATCAATCTCGGCATTATCCCCGGTGGCGGTGGCACGCAACGCCTGACGCACCTTGTCGGCGAAGGCAAGGCGATGGAGATGATTCTGACCGGCGACATCATCGATGCGAAAACCGCCTTCAAGCTCGGCCTCGTCAATCTAATCGTGCCTGCCGCCGAACTCGAAGCGCGAACGATGGAGATGGCGAACCGCATCGCCGAGAAAAGCCCCGTCGCGCTCCGCCTCGCGAAAGAAGCCGTCAAGACCGCTTCGCGCGCGACGCTCGACGAGGGACTGCGCCGCGAGATGGATCTTTTCGCGCTCTGCTTCTCCAGCGAAGACAAGGACGAGGGCGTGAGCGCCTTCCTCGAAAAGCGCAAGCCCGAATTCAAAGGCCGGTAACGAACGACCAGGTCGTTCGGCGGAGACTTAAACCCGCATGAGAATCGCGGCAGTTCTGCTCGGCGTGGTGTTGGCGGCGGCGGGTGGCGTCATCGCCTACCGCGCGCTTTTCGTCGAACCGCGCGTCGGGGTCATCGTCACTGAGTCGGGCGTGCGCGAGTTTCCCAATACACTGCGCGTCGCGGGCGGCGTCATCCTGCTCATCGGCGGCGGCGCCATCGCCTTCCTCGCCTCACGTCGCGGGCGCACGTGAGTGGGGCGGCGTGCTTGACGAATTTTTGCCCGTTACGCTACTCTCTGTTGCCCGCTCACCATCACACCGTCGGTTGATACGGGGCCGTAGCTCAGCTGGGAGAGCGCATGACTGGCAGTCATGAGGTCAGGGGTTCGATCCCCCTCGGCTCCACCAATACTTTCAATAAGTTAGGGCATCCACGATGGATGCCCTAACTCATTTTGTGTGCCTATAGTGTGCCAACTTCAAAAGTGCACTCTCTTAGATGTGCGGCTTTGCGCAAAATAGCATGAAATGAGGTTGTCGACTTTGTGGTCATCCCACCTGCTTATAAATCTTAAAGCCGTAGAAATCCTTATATACGGTAGCGTATATAAGGTATAATTACTCACCAAGAAAGTTCACGTATTGCCCCTAGTTCCTCCACGAAGGGATTTATCTCAATGCGTATACTTTGCGTCGATGACGATGAAGACATCCGCAACCTACTTGAAGACCTCTTGGGGCTTTCTGACCTTGAGGCGATAGCCGTACAAGACACGGAGGCGGCGCTGTGCCTGATAGGTAAGGAGCAGTTTAGCCTCTACATCATTGACGGCCAGCTGCCCGGCGTATCAGGCCAAGGGCTGTGCGAGGAGATTCGCAAGCGCGACCAGAAAACGCCGGTCGCAATCTTTTCCGCATGCGGCGACGCCGCAGACCGGGAAGCGGGGATACTCGCTGGCGCGAATGTTTATCTCGTCAAGCCCGACATTAACGAGATCATCCCCACCGTCAAGCGCCTTCTGGAAGAGGCGTCTAACTCTTTGTCCTAACGTCCCGCCTATTTTATGGTCAAGCCTGATACTTTGTGGTCAGTTTAGACTTTAGCGGCAAAGCCGTCGCACGCTTTTTTTGCAGCACCTCTAATTTTTGTATGTGCCGGTGCGTGCAAAAAGTATGGCCTCTAACTTAGCGGTCGCCGCTTGTTGCATGGAAGGTAGAACATGAGAATAAGTGTCGAGGGTGAGCACAATTAAAACATGTCCTAACCGTTCTGATACCACATTTGGATTCTCACCAGCCGCCAAAAGGAGGGTCGTGCAACTTTGGCGCAGTTCATAGACCCTAAACGTCAAGGGCAGATTGGCGCGTCTGAGCATAGGATGAAAATTCCTTTGAGTGAGGTTACGCAAGTTGTGCGGGGTGCCCTCGCTTGTGGCAAATACTAAATCGTTGTTTTGATACAACGCGCCCGCCTTCAACCGCGCTTCGGATTGCTTGCGCCGAAGCGTGATTAGCGCCTGCACAAGAGAAGCGGGCAAGGATACGGTGCGCCGTGAACGTGATGTTTTCGGCTCGCCAAAGTACCAACCGCCGCCTTTGCGCCATACGAGCGCACGCTGGACAACTGCCATACCTGCTTCTAAGTCAACATCGCACCACTTCAAAGCAAGGTACTCTTCTGGGCGTATCCCCGTGGCAAGCGCGAAGGCGAAGACAATGCCTTGCTCATCCTCTTGCGCCGCTTTGAGAAAACGCCCGGCATCTTCCGGTGAAAATGCTTGCATCTCGCGCCGCTCCATGCGCGGAAGTTCTACCGCTTCGCATGGATTACGCGCCAGCATGTGCCACTTAATCGCTCAAGCAGTGATGACAGATCAGAACCACAGCGGCGAAACATTCGCGAGGGTCACCGGTCAGATGAGTCGTGACTTAAAACCTCGTAACTGCCAGCTCATGTACTGTCTATTACACGTGAAGAAGCTATGACGCGCGCCCAGTGACTATTGACGCGCCGCGGTGGTTGGCATATCTTCTCGCACCTCAGAACTTCTTATAGGCTGGCCTTCAGAGCCTGCGCTTGCCCCGCATTCATCTCCTGACCAACCTTCTCCATTCCTGACCCGAACGACATCAACCGAAAGGAAACACCATGACCGTTCCTACCAGAATCACATCGTGCATCACTATCCTGGGCCTCTGTGCGGCGCTCGCCGTGGCGCAAGATACGACACAGAAGCAAACCACTCCGCAGCCACAGACAAACACTCCACAGACGCCAGTCACACCACAGACGCAAACTACGCCGCAGGTGCAAACCGCACCTCAAGACGCCAAACAAGCCGAACGCGCGAGGAAAGAGAAAGAGAAACAGGACAAGAAGGTGGCTAAGGAAGCCGAGCGCAAGGCTGTCCAGAGTCAACCAACGGGCGAGAAAGTGGCAATGAGTGGCACCGCAGAACAAGCGGTGAGGCAGCTCGACACCGAGCGTGTACAAGCCCTTTTGCGAAGCAATACAACAACGCTCGAACGGATTTTTGCTGACGACTATGCCAACACGAACAATTCCGGCGAAGTCTTAACCAAGGGACAGGTAATGGCAGAGGTCAAGTCTGGCGACGTGAAGTACGAAACCATCACCATCGACGATGTTCAAGTGCGCGTTTACGGAGATACGGCCGTGCTCACTGGTCGCGCGACAGTAAAAGGGGCACGCAAGGGCCAAGACATCAGCGGTCAAAACCGCGTTACCCGAGTATATGTGAAGCAGGCCGGCGGCTGGCGGCTCGTCGCGCAGCAATCAACCCGTATCGCTCAGCAATAACATGAAGAACATCAGCACCCGAAGGTAGAGTCACCCGCGAAGCCGTGCAAGCTCACGGGTGATTGGTGTATGGCTGATGACCTGGACGCCTATGTGCGGAAGCTTTAACGGATAGTCATGATGGAACAAGACCGCAGAAACGATGAGCGCGTGCGCCTCGCCCTCGAGGTGCGATGGCAAACCGCCTCCGGCATTGATACGGGGCGGTGTGGCGCCATCAGTCGGCGCGGGTGCCATGTCGATACAACGGCGTCCGTGCAGGTCGGCGGGCGCATCTGCGTCGAGATTCGACTGGCGGCGGGCAACTGGTTGCCGCTGTGCGGCGAGGTCGTCAACTGCCAACCGGGTGCGGGCTTCAGCATCAGGTTCGAGGACTTGCCCGCAACATCGCGGGAGATGCTCGCACACCTCATCGACTATTTCCGCGAAGGCCAATCGATGAGCTGGTGAAGCGTGGGAATGTAGACGCTGACGTGCGGAGGCTGTGATGCGAGTGCTTTCCTTTCTGGGCTACTACTGCACGTTGCGTCTACGTGCCCTGCTTGGCCGCCATAGCACACCGCGCCCGCTGGGGATTCGCTTCCGCTGGCAGGTCTGGAACTACCGGCAGCACGTCAAGCGTGCGCAAGACCGGGACTGGTCGGCAAGGTGAAGAGAGAAGACTTGGAAGCTTACGTGAAGAAGCTATAGGTGATCGCGTCAAAGATAAGGAGAGACAAATGGCTGGTTCGGGGTCAGGTGGATTTTCCATTCCAACGCCGAAGATGAGCGGTTTCGCCTATTCTGGTCCAGACCATCAGGTCTTTCTTGATATGGCAAAACTGTTGCTGGATCAAGGCCAGCAACAGATGACTGTAATTGCGGCGCAGATGGCTTGCGAAGTTTGCGTTGAACAAGCCCTCGGTAAACTTCTTAAGCATAAAGGGCTGGACTTCCTTGAAGAGTCCATCGACAGTTTGATTCCGAGCTACAACTTGGCGAATGATAAGGTACGTAAACTGTACGTAGCTGTTAGTGCCGATAAGGTTCAAGACGCTCCGTTTTGGAGCAAGTTTAAGGAGTTCGTACAACTCCGCAATAAGATCGTTCACGAAGGGAAGTGGATAGAGAGGTGCGAGGCAGAAGAGTCTTTGGAAGTGGCTTCTAAATTGGTGCAACACATATAGGGCGTGTTGAGCACTCTCTCGTTTTAAAGCTAAGACGGCTTTGCATCACCTGCCGGTAGCAGATACTGCCGTGCCTCCGGCTTTCGCTCCACGATTCGCAGCTTGACAGCTTCAAGCGTCACCTCTTCGCCGGCCTCCAGCGCACGTTTATAGCTGCCGAAGACGCGCCTGCAAGCGCTCATCTGTCGCTAACTCATGGCGCGTCGTGATGATCTTCTGAGCGGAGAAGCGCGGAGCATCCGGCGGTGCTTTCTTCGGCGCGAAGGTGTACCGGCTCGTGCTCATCGGGATAGAAAGCGGCAAGGAAGCCCGAAAGCGTTAGCGCGCTCATGCGATTAAACCTCGCTCGATTACGCGGCGCGTACATATTTCACAAGCGCCGACGTGACCGCCGACGCCATGCACGGTGATCGTTCCCGTCGTCAATCGCAGCATGCGACCGCACGATAAGCACGGCTCGGCTAATTGACTCAGGGTACGGCTCTGACTAGGATGAGGATACAAAAAGAAGCCATCGCCGCTGCCTAAGCGAAATGGTTTCGATTCGAGTACGCCGACGTTACCCGCGTCGACGTTCTCATTTACGCGGATCATCACACGCCACCTCCGCTCGCAAGAGGTGTGTGGCTAACATTGCCAGTTTGTACGTTCCCCCCACTCGCCACCCATTCCCGCAACGCGTCTTCTTCAAACCTGATTTGTCTATCACCAACGCGCACCGAGGGTATTGCTCGCTCACGCGCTAGTTCGTAAACGCGCGGTAAAGCCACTTGAAGAAGGTCAGGGGTTCGATCCCCGTCGGCTCCATTACCTTTGAACGAATGCCCATATAGCTGATGTCTTGTTAACAAATTAACAATTCACCCATTGATGACAGTTCGCAGCAACCCTGCCGACCACTCTGGCCAGACGACCCAAGCCTTCACTTCTCGCGCATCCCTCCCGTCGACGGCGGCGTCTGGAAAAAATCATCCTTTGCACCTTTCCTTGAGTTAATCAGGCAGGCCCTTGTTCCCTTTTAATTGTCTCGCTGTGAGCAGCGTTTCAGTAACGGCACTTATAAATCCGCCGAACGCGCGACAGTCGCAAGGGGGATTCCAGGCGCAGGACTGCATGACGAAAACAGTCTCTACGGAAGGCGGGTAATTAATGGGCATGGAACAGCACACGACCAGGCCACTGGTGATGGTCGTTGACGATTTGACCGACACGCGCCGGCTACTCGGAAAGCTTCTAAAGGAGAGCGGCTGGCGAGTGGTCGAAGCCGTCAACGGGCGGGATGCCCTGGAAGTAGCCGCGCAAACTCAGCCGGCGCTGATCCTGATGGACTTGAACATGCCGGTGCTCGACGGCTTCACTGCGACGCTTCGCCTGCGTGGAGTTGAAGGGATGCGCCACGTCCCGGTCGTCGCTATCACGGCCCACGACTCCGAAGAATTTCGCGCCGCCGCGCGTGCCGTCGGGTGCGCCGAGTTCGTCGTCAAGCCAATTGACTTCGACCGTTTGACAATCCTGATGGAGAGGCTGCTCAAGGAGAATCAGGCGCTCAACGCTGAACCAGTCTTCACCGCGTAACTTTCCCGCGGGCGGCACGGCCCCGGTTCGTGACACGGACGACGACGGCGGTTTAAAGTAAGCACGTCAAAGTAAGCACGGCCTCTCGGTCACGGGAGGAACTACAACTCGCGCTGGATGTCGGCCCTGATCTCTCATCCAGTTCCAGTTGTCATACGCCTATTTCAAGGGGGTAGAAGCGGTCTCGGCGGATGTGATATAAAACCGAGCAGGCAAGATTCTATGATTGATTTGAAGTTTGATCACGTTTCCAAGAGATACCTGATTCAGCAGGAGGATGCGGATCATCCCGCACAGCATTCGCTCATTCGCAAGTTGCAAAGCCTGCGGCGACGGCGTGAGGACTTTTGGGCCGTGCGCGATGTGAGCTTTGAAGTCGAGCGCGGCGAAGCGCTCGGCATCATAGGCCATAATGGAGCCGGCAAAAGCACGATCCTCAAACTGCTCGCAAACATCACTACGCCGACCAGCGGTGAAATCACGATTAACGGTCGCCTCTCGGCTTTGATCGAAGTCGGCTCCGGGTTTCATCCTGAGCTAAGCGGGCGCGAGAACGTCTTTTTGAGCGGTTCAATCCTCGGTATGCGACGCGCTGAAATCGCGACTAAACTAGATAGCATTGTCGAGTTCGCGGGCGTCCGCCAATTCATTGACACGCCCGTCAAGCGTTACTCTTCGGGCATGTACGTCCGCCTCGGTTTCGCCATCGCCGCACACTTAGACCCCGACATACTATTACTAGACGAGGTGCTCGCCGTCGGCGACGCAGCGTTCCAAGCGAAGTGTATGCAGCGCATCAAGGAGTTGCGCGAGACGGGAACGACCATCGTCTTCATCTCGCACGATCTCGGCGCGGTTGAGCGTCTGTGCAGTCGCGCAATCTTGATGCATAGAGGTCAAATCGCCGCCAGCGGTTCGCCTCGGGAGGTGATCGCAGAGTATCAGTCCGCCAGCGCGCAACTCACGTCTTCTGCACCTCCGAAAACGGCTACCGCGATTTTAGACAACAAAGCGGAAATCACTTCGCTTACGTTTTATGACTCTGAAGGTCACCAAACTTCAGCCGTGCGGACAGGCGATTCGCTTACCGCACGCCTCGGCTACAAAGTGCATGAAGCGATTGACGACGCCGCTTTCGAGTTGTTTTTCCAATCGACGGAAGGAGGTCTGCTCTGCCACCTCACGACGGAATTGAGTGACAAGCGACTAGACCTTACGCCGGGCACGGGAGAAGTTGAGTTTACCTGCGGCGAGTTCGGGTTACTGCCTGACATGTACCATCTCGACGCAACGATAATTCGACGCAATCAGCCGCCGGGAAATGCTATTGACTGGCAGTACAGATGCACGGCGCTGCGCGTCGATCCGGGCAAGGCGATACGCGGAAAATTCTATATGCCACACGAATGGCAGATTACTCTGACCGGCAGCGCAGAGCACAGCGGGCAGACCGCGACGCCCTCATTGGAGATACTTGCGCCGACGTAGCAGCGCGGATCAGTACGTGCGCTTTCATGTGAAATTTCGGCAGGTGTGGAGAGTGCATAAGTGAAGTGGATACTTAATAAACTAAGAGGACTGAGAAACAGGTGGGCGGAGGCAACGTCGGAGACCTTTCCGGAGTACCCGTACGGAACACATTTTTCGGCACGCTACCGGTTACGGCGTTTCTTGGCTCCCAAGTACGGATATTTCCCCGCTTATGTTCAAGCCGCGAGCGGCACTCAACATTTCTTGTCGAACGACCCTATTGACAATAACGTGCTGGAGGAAATGCTCGGCGACCTTAACGACATCTACTTCCCTAAGTTGCCAGATTCGGTGAAGGAAGAATTGAACCGGAGTGGGGTGGTTCTGGACATAGGCGCATACAACGGCTTTTGGTCCGCCGAAATGTTGGTGCGCCATCCAGCGGCGAAAGCGATTCTCATTGAGCCAAATCCGATTAAGTGTCGAAGTATTGCAAAGACAATGCGAGCGAACGGCATGACTTCTAAGGCACGCATAATTGCCGCCGGATTAGCCGAATCGAGCAGTCACGGGTGGCTGGTACAATCAGAAGAAGGGTCGTGGGGAGATTGGCTTCAAAAAAGTGAATTACCTAGGCCGGACGCCGCCACTGAAGTACATACACGCACCTTATTTGAAGCACTTAGCGGGGCGCAGCCTGTCATCGTGAAGTGCAACGCCGAAGGGGCGGAGTACGAATTTGTACGGCAGCTTTTGGCGTTAAATTTACGTCCGAAACTAATGGTTATGATGGCTCATCCCGAACACGGTGACGTTAATCAACTGCGAGTCACCTTAGCTATGGCAGACTACAAAGTTACGGTAGTCAGAGATAGCCTCCACCGTCCAATTTGGCATGTAGAACTGGTGTAAGCAAATTGTCCAGTGCTGAGGTCTAATTGTGACGAAGCTTTCAACAATTCAGTTTACTATTGCATACCTTGTGTAAAGAATGTCCGTATAGCCGCGAACGTCTCGGCACAAGAGCGCGGTTAAACACGCAAAACCGTAATGAGGGAACAGGTGCGACGTGATTGGCGCATCTATCAAAGAACGTGGCGCACACGAAGATATAGATTAGCAGCCTCGTTACACAACGCCTCGCGTCGATCTGGAAAATTAACAAACGGTGAATTCTATCTGCCGCATGGCTGGACGATTAACGCGGAGACTTCTCTGAATAATCGCGAATTAGTAGACTACGTATAACAATTTGTGTTTGAGCGCGACTTGATGTTCTCTGCGGTTGATGCTTTGGTTGCAGTTGAACGAGGGCCCCCATAGCGTGTCGCGAAGACCTACCATTTAAAGAAAGAAAGATTGTTTCTTATTCGTATCTTCAGCTCAACGATGAAAACCAGCACAATGGTCGAGCCTGCCTAGAGGGATTATAATTTCATGCCTGAAGTTTCAGTAATCATCCCTTGTTACAATCAAGGGCAATTTGTCGATGAAGCGGTCGAATCGGTATTGGCACAGACTTTCAGCGATTTTGAGATCATCATCGTCAACGACGGTTCGACAGACGAAGAGACCAATCGCATTCTGAAGACTTACGACAAGCCGCAAACCATCGTGCTACAGACGCGCAATCATGGTCTCGGCGGCGCAAGAAACAACGGCATTCGGGCGGCGCAGGGTAAGTACATTCTCCCGCTCGACGCCGACGACCGGATTGGCAACACTTACCTTGAGCAGGCCGTGAAAGTGCTGGAAGCGCAGGACAATATCGGCATCGTTTATTGCGAAGCCGAGTTCTTCGGCGACAGGACGGGGAAATGGGAACTGCCTCCTTACAACTTTCCTGACATCTTGCTCGGAAACATAATCTTCTGCTCGGCGTTCTTCAGAAAGTCAGACTGGGAGAAGACGGAAGGATATGAAAATGATCTTTCGGGTTGGGAAGATTACGATTTTTGGCTATCGATTATCGAATTAGGACGAGATGTTTACCGCATACCGACGATCCTCTTCTACTATCGACAGCGAGCCGAATCGATGATCAAGTCAATGTCGTGGCAGCAGCAGATCAGCGCCTACGCCCGGATCATGAAAAACCATTCGCAGTTGTACGCCGACAACGCGGAATTTATGGCCGAACACATGCTGACCTTGAGAACAAAGGAGGCACAAGCTGAAAGTCTGATCCGGGGACTTGAGGAGACAATTGCCGACATGCGCCGGAGTCGGTTCTGGAAACTGCGAGAGCGATGCCGCAAGCTGATAAAACCGTTCAGAGCGGCGCGTGAGAGCGACTTGCAAATGAATAGTCAGGGAGTAAGCGTCAAATGAAAATCGGTGAGCTTTTCGCGGCTCGCTACCACCTTTGTTCGCACCCGGATTCGACAGGTTGGCACGACATCGCAAACGATCTCATTCCGCTTTACTTCAAACGTGATTCGCACCAGTAACGCGCCGCCTACCGGCACGCGCAGAGTTGGGCGAGAGTAAGAAATGAACAACGGCAATCTACTCGTGACGGTCGTCGTTACCTGTTACAACCAAGCGCACTTTCTCGGTGAAGCGATTGAGAGCGTGATCGGGCAAACGTACCCTGACTGTGAAGTTATTGTGGTGGACGATGGTTCGACAGATGACACCACACAGGTAGTCGCACGCTATGAGGACGTGCGTTACGTACGTCAAAACAATCAGGGCGTTGCGGCGGCGCGCAACACGGGTCTGCGCGAGAGTAAGGGCGAGTACCTGATCATCATGGACGGGGACGACCGCTTGTTACCCGATACTGTGGCAATCGGTTTAGAAAAACACGAAGAACATCCTGAGTGCGCCTTTGTCGCGGGCCGCATCAGCTTTATTGCGACCGACGGGTCGCCCATCGGATCGCCCACATCGGTTCCGGCGAACGACTTTCGCGGTGAAGGCGAGCTTTACACCACGCTCTTACAGGACAACTTCATCATGATGCCGGCGATGGTGATGTTTCGGCGTACTGCTTTTGACGCAGTTGGTGGTTTTAGTTCTTTCGCCGATCATTCATGTGATTATGATATTTACCTGCGGATGGCCCGGCAGTTTCCAATCTATTGTCATGACAAAATCGTCGCTGAGTATCGCGTGCATGATGCAAACACGTCCCGCAGGTCCGCGGTCATGTTGAGGTCTACAATGACCGTTTACCGGGCGCAATGGAAGTATGTGAAGGGTAACAAACAGCTCGAGGAGATATATAAACACGGGGCGAGAATCTGGCGAAACCGCTACGGTGAAGAACTGGTTGCGAAGATGCGCGCCGACGTGCGAAAGGCCGGGCGCGGTAGATGGAGGCAACTACTTAGAGAGTCGTTGATACTACTGCGCTACAGCCCGCAAGTGTTTGCCGAGCATGCTAAGAGGAAGCTGTTAACCAGCGCTTTTGGTGTCAAACAATAACCCCACTCGATAAGCTCGAATCCACTTAATCATGCGGTATAGCAGAGCGCGTCTGTCAGGCACTCGACTAACGCACGCTGGACTTTAATCAAGTCGGCTCCCTGCGCTAAAAGTTTTTGCCAAATAAACACAGGCTGAAATGCTACTTTGTGTGACAGAATTGGCCACTCGTTGAGACGGCCGCAATTATTGAGACCTGCTATAACTCTCTGATCCTCCATGCCCTCTGTCCGCGTCGTCACCTACAACGTGCATAAGTGCCGCGGCCTCGACCGGCGTGTGCGCCCGCACCGCATCGCGGCGGTGCTGCGCGAGACCGGCGCGGACATTATCGCTCTCCAGGAAGTAGTCAGTATCGAGGATTCCGCCGAGCGCGAGCGCGACCAGGCGCGTTTCATCGCGGACGAGATCGGGTTCGAGTATCGCGTCGGAGAGAACCGAAGGCTGCACGGCGGGGCTTACGGTAACGTCGTGCTGAGCCGCTTCCCCATCCGCCATGTCCATAATTACGACATCACGTGGCGTGGGCGCGAGCCGCGCGGGTGTCTGCGCGTCGATGTCGAGGCGGGCGGCGACGCCGGAGGACTGCTGCTGCACGTCTTCAACGTCCACCTCGGCACGGCCTTCATTGAGCGGCGGCACCAGGGGCGGCGGCTAGTCAGCCCCGACATCCTGTGTGATGAAAGTCTGCGCGGCGCGCGCGTCGTGCTCGGCGATTTCAACGAATGGACGCACGGCCTCGCCTCGCGTTTGCTGGCGACTGAATTCCAGAGCGTCGACGTCCGCCTGCATCTGCGACGCGCGCGCACCTACCCGGGGCCGTTGCCGATTCTCCACCTCGACCACATCTACTTCGACCCGACGCTCCGGCTCGAACGACTGACGCTGCACAAAAGTCTGACGGCACTCGTCGCATCCGACCACCTGCCGATGGTCGCCGATTTCCGGCGGTCCTGAACTTAATTTCTCGAAAGTGACGGGTGACAAGAAAGAGTTAAGGCACGTGAGTTTTCCGAGCGGAGCCAAAGTGTTTTGGGTCAAGATGCTGGCTTAACAGGATGAGTCTTGTGCGGCACAGAATTCAAACTTTCCTGTCACCTGTCACGATTTACCTGTCACTTCTAAGTAATTAAGGCTATCCACCATGAGGGCCGCGAGCCGGTTGTTGGGTTGCGACGAGGCGGCGCGCGGCTTCGTCGGAGATAACGCACAGCCCGCGCACGTCTTCGCCCGTCAGTTGGCGTACGAGTCGCGCGGCCTCTTCGTAAGTGACGCTCATCACTTCGCACCGGCGCTCGCTCATTACCGACCACCGCCGTTCTGTAAGTTCGCTCATCGAAATTGATGCTCGCGTGCTTGCTTTTTTAACGCTCTAACAAGTGTAATGGACGCCGAAATCGAAACCCAAACGAGGCGCTTTGACCGAGCCGCCAGCCCGCAAACCATGAAAGATGAAAACCATGTCTAAACGATTCCTGCTTCTATTGACGATGATTGCCGCAATCGCCTTCGGCTGCGTGACGCCGACGAAGACAGAAGTGACACCCGCCGTGACCGCGCCGTCCGGCGGCGGCAGCGCCGATCAAGCCTTCAAAGCGATTCACGATAAATACGTGGTCGAGTTTCTGCGGCGCAACCCAACCGTCAACACATACCTCGGCGGCGCGGGACTCGATGCTTCCCTGCGCGACGTAGACGGAAGTTTGCGCGACCACACGCCGGCAGCCATCAACGCGGAAGACACGTGGCTCGCCGAAACGCAGAAGGAGCTTGAGAGCGTCGACCCGAACTCGCTTTCCGCGCCCCGACGCATCGACCGCGAAGTCGCGCTCGCGCAGATTCGTTTTCTACTTCATCAACACCGAGAGCGCCGTTACCAGGAGCGCGCGCTCGACACTTACACCGACGAGCCGTTCCGGGCCATCGATTGGCAGTTGCAGGGCATGACGCAGACCGGCGAAAAAAGTTACGGAACGCCGGAGGAATGGGCACTGGTCACGAAGCGGCTCGGCTCGATCCCGCGTTACCTCTCCGTCGCGCAGGAGCAACTCGCCGCCGGCATCAAATCCGGCAACACGCCCGATCACCGAATGCTGCGGCGCAACGGCATCGAGACTTCCGAGGCCAACGCGAAATACTTCGAACAGACGCTTCCCGCGCTCGCCGCAGAACGCCTCGCCGCCGGCAACCAGCGCGACCAACTGCTCGCTCAAGTCCGCGACGCCGCGCGGCAGGCGTCCGCCGCTTACATCGGACTGCGCGATTTCGTGAAGCGTTCGTTTTTCAACGAGATGTATTCAGGCACGTTCGAGTTAACGCCGAAGCCGGAGTTCAGCGCCGACCGTTACGCGATGGGCGAGGACGAGTACAACCGTGCGTTGAAAAATAACCTGCGCATCATCGACAAGACGGCGTCGCAACTCTACGACGAGTCGTGGCCGGTGGTTGAGCGAACGCGCAACGAAATGATCGACCTCGCCAGAAAGATCGGTGAGCGGCGCGGCATCACGCTTCCGGCGGACGGCGCGGCGGCGGTGCGCGCGATATTCGATGAGCTTTCAAAAGATTACCCGAAGTCCGACGCCGAGATGGTCAACTGGTATCGCGAGGCGTCGTTCCGGCTCGTCGACTACGCGCGCAAGACCGGCATCTTCGACGTACCAGCGGACTATAAACTCGATGTCGTCGAAACGCCGCCGCCGCTTCAGGCTTCGATTGACGGCGCGGCCTACTACCCGGCGCCGCCTTTCAAGAACAGTGGCGTCGGTCGCTTCTACGTCACGCCGACCAACAACGACACCGCCGCGCTCAAATCAAACAACCGCGCCTCGCTCGCCGACCTCGCCGCGCACGAAGGCTTTCCGGGGCACGACTGGCACTACAAAGTCTTAACGCAGTTCCGCGATCAAATCGCGCCGGTGCGCTGGCTGACGGCGGGCGCGGTCGAAGACTCTTCATCAATGTGGCAGGACTCGGTGGCGAGTGAAGGGTGGGGACTCTACGCCGAAGCGCTGATGGCCGAGCCGCAACCCGGCGCGCCGGAAGGTTTCTACACGCCGGAAGAGAGACTCTATCAACTGCAAGGCAAACTCTATCGCGATTTGCGCGTGCGCATCGACACCGGCATCCACACCGGGCGGATCAAGTACGACGAGGCGGTCAATCTATTTTCAGAGGTGGTTGATTTTCTGCCCGGTACGTGCGGCGGCGACGCGGCGGCGAAGAATTCCGAAGCCAAACAAGCGAGTTGCAAATCAGCCGAGCGCGCCATCTTTCGCTACTCGAAATGGCCGACGCAGGCGATCACCTACCGGCTCGGCAAAGAACAAATCTACGCGCTCCGTGACGAGGCCGCGCGCATTGCCGGCGACAAGTTTTCGCCGAAGGCATTTCACTTACTGTTCATGAAACAGGGAACGATCCCGGCAGGTTATTTCCGCGAAGAGTTGCTGCGCGAAGTTCGTGAGGGGAAGTAAGTTTGTGAATGCGACGCCGGGGGCTTAACACAGAGACACAGAGAATTGAAGACACAGAGGTCACAGAAGGGAAGGCAAGAGTTTTCGGTTTTTAGTTTTCGGTTTTCAGCTCAAAACTGAAAACAGTTGCCTTTCTTCTCTGTGTTCTCTGTGTGACCTCTGTGTCTCTGTGTTAAAGCCCAAACCACTCCACGGTGAATTTACCGCGTCACTCGTACCGGAGACACTCTATCGGGTCTAACCTGGAAGCCTTGCGCGCCGGCCACACGCCGAACACCAGCCCGACTGCGATGGAGACGATCACGCCCGACATCACCGCCCACAGGGGGATAGTCGCCGGCAGCGACGGGACAAGCAACATAATCAATTTACTAATCAAAATCGCCAGCACGACGCCGAGCACGCCGCCGAGAAACGTCAGCGACATCGCCTCGTAAAGAAACTGCCTCACGATGTCTTTGCGCCGCGCGCCGAGCGCCTTGCGGATGCCGATCTCCTGCGTCCGCTCAGTGACCGATACCAGCATAATGTTCATCACGCCGATGCCACCGACGAGCAGGCCGACTGACGAAATCGCAATCGCGATTAAGCCGACCGCGCCGGTGATGCTGTCAAACTGCTCGATGAACTTGTCCGCCGTACTGACATCGAAGTCGTTCGGGTCGCTGAACTTCACGTGGCGGCGGCGGCGCAAGATTTCCTCGACCTGATCGACCGCTTCCATAATCTGCCCCGACCGGGCGCGAATTATCAGCAGCAGGAAGCCGCGAGCCGGCGCGATCATGCGGCCCAGCCGGTACGGGATAAAGACCGCGTTGTCCTCGTCGCTCTCGCCGAAAAAGCCGCCTTTGCGCTTCTCCAGCACGCCGATGATCTCGAATGTTCGCCCGCCCATTCTGACCTGCGTGCCGACGATGTTCTCTCTCTGATCGGGGAACAACGCCTCCACGACGTTGATGCCGATGACCATCACGTCGCGCCGAAACTGCTCGTCGATCTCGTTGATGAACCGCCCCTCCATCAGCACGATGTTCGCGGTGCGCGCGTAGTTCGGCGAGACCCCCTGCGTGTTGCCGCGTTTGTAGATGCGCCCGTTGATGCTGATCGTATCGTCGAACGGCCCGCCCCCGTAGCCGATGTTCGGCGAGCACAAGGTGACCTCTTCGATAGCCGTCGCCTGTGTCAGAATCGCGTCGGCGTCCTCCGGCGTTAGTACTTTGCGCTGCAACTCTTTGCGGTCGCGCGGCCCGTGGCTAAAGCCGGTCGTCAGGTGAAAGGCGTAGATGTTATTGGTGCCGTACTCCTCGACCAGTCGCACAACGTTCTGCCGCAGGCCGGTCAGAATCGAGGCGATGGTGATCGCCGTCATCACGCCGATGACGATGCCGAGTACCGTCAGGAAGCTCCTGAATTTATGCGCGCGGATGCTGTCGAACGCCATCAGCACGATCTCTTTCGGGATGAACTTAGGCAGCCTCAGTTGTGGTCGCTTAAACTTCATGCCGTTTGTTTCCTCAACTTCATGCTAATGCCCTGACATCTCAGTTCTTCGTCAGCGCGATGATCGGGTCGAGCCGCGCCGCCTTGAACGCCGGATAGATGCCGGCGACGACGCCGATGACGCTCGACACGAACAGCGACAGCAGGATGTAGATGAGCGTGATCGTCATCGGGATCGGCGTCGTCGCGCTAATCACCCACGACAGCCCCGCCGACAGCAGCAGACCGAGCACGCCACCGAGCGCGCACAGCAGCGACGACTCAATCAGGAATTGCAACAGGATTTGCTTGCGCGTCGCGCCGAGCGCCTTGCGCAGCCCGATCTCAAATGTGCGTTCGGTGACTGAGACGAGCATGATGTTCATCACCACGATGCCGCCGACGACAAGCGAAATCAGCGTGATTGGTGTCACGACCATCGCAATCGCGCCGGTGAATTGATCGACGTCGCTGTTGACATCGTCGGTGTTGACGAGGCCGAAGGTGTCTTCTTCGGTGCCGAGCAGCTGACGCCGGTTGCGTAACGCAATGCGCGCATCCTCAATTGCCGTCTGAAACTGTGCACGGTTCGACGCCTTACCGTGAATCTGCAATCCCTGTCTGGCGCCGAAGACTTTACGGAACGTGGTCAGCGGAAGGTACACGATCTTGTCAAACGACTGGCCGAACATCGAGCCGCGTTTCTCCTCGACGCCGACGATGCGCAGAGGCATCCCGCGGATGTTGATCTGCTTGCCGAGCGGGTCGAGGCCGGGGAAAAACTTTTCGCGCAGGTCCATTCCGATCACGCAGACCATCGCGGCGGTGTCCACCTCCTGCGACAGGATGTAGCGACCCTCGGCAATCGTCTTGTCTTCGATATCGACCATGTTGGCGGTGACGCCGGCGACCCGCGTGCCGAGCATCTCTTCGCCTTCGTGCTTGATGTCAGTGCCGGTGTCCATCTGTGCGCCAACCGATTCGCATGCGCCGCAGTTGTTGCGCACCCACTCGTACTCTTCCCACTCGATCCGTTTGTTGCGCCGGTTCCGCTGCTCCCAAACCTCGTCCGACACTCGGCCGTTATACGCCATTCGCGCGATCATGAAGTGATTGACGCCGAGCACCGCCGTAATCTTCTCCATCACGTAACTGTTCAGCCCGCTAATCGCCGCACCGACGACGACCACCGAGGCGACGCCGATGATGATCCCGATCAGCGTCAGAAAGGCGCGTAGCTTGTGCGCAAAGATGGATTGGAGGGCGATGCGGGTGGCGTCGACGTAGAAGGAGTGGAAGCTTTTCATAAAGACTTTAGTGCGCGGACGGATCGCAGTGAGAAGCCTTGAACATCACAGCTATACGCGCGTGCGGTGGGCAATGTTTAGAGAATGATGACTCTTTGTTAGTGAGTAATGTCTTCATGATTCCGCCCGGCGCGGACCCACTCGGAGGCTTATCGTTCGCCAATCGTAATGCCCCGTAACTTAAATTTTCCTTGACATCTTTTGCACTTCAAGCTTAACGTGCTGCCTTGGATTTCGGGACTTTCACTATGTAACCCGCAACCTGACGGCGGGTTTGGCCTTCGAGCGTTCTCACGATCTCTGAATATTTCGTTCACTTAGCAGGAGGAGTAGTTTGATGACCAACAGAACTTGGAGCCGTGTTCCTATCGCGCTCTGCCTGACCTTCGCCATCTTGTGCACGTACACAATGGTCGGGCTGGCCGCACCGGAACAGGGCCAGCGAAAACTTACTGGCGATTTAACCGTCTCCGGCGGGGTCCTCGTCGATGGCGAGAGGGCTGTCTCCGGCGTTGTTTTCTTCTCTGGCAGCAGCATCGCGACGGAGCATGATTCGGGTGCCGTCCTCAGCCTCGGCAAGCTTGGCCGCGTCGAGTACATGCCGGACAGCAGCAGTAACACGTTTAGCTTTACCGAGACCGGCACGAAGGGGTCGCTTGACACCGGGCGCGTGCTGGTGTCAAAGCCACAGGGCGCTTCGGCAGTCCTGATCACCGCCGGCGGCTCGGTTGTCGCCGACGCTAATGAACCGGCCGTATTCTCCGTCAGCGTCAACGACGGCCACACGGTCGTAGCGACACAGGCGGGCCGGGTGTCGTTCCACGCCGCCAGCGGCGTCAAGAACGTCGCCGCCGGTGAAACTCTCTCGGTTAGCCAACAAACCGGGGACACGCAGCCACAAACCAAAGACGAGGGAGGTGCGCGGGCCGCAGCCACTGTCGCCACGATCATCGCGGCAGCCATCGCGGCGGTCGTCATCATCCTCGCTGCCAGGGATGGCGATGACAATGCGCCGGTGACACCACCGAACCCCAGTCCGGCGAGGTAGTTCAGACACCAAAATAAATAGAGTGGCGGAGACACGGCGTGTCCCCGCCACTCTATTTATTTATGCGCGGCCCGCGCCGCGCGCATATTAATCGCCGCTGGCGCAGCGAATCCCAGCAAAAGCGATGCGAAAGTGGCGACGGAAAAAGTTGCGGAACGAGGTCCGCAGGACCGATTCGCGCGTCGCCCACGAGCCGCCCTTCAGCACGCGGTGGTCGCCGTCAAACCACTCTTCGGAATACTCGCGATAAGGAAACGGCGCGAACCCAGGGTAGCCCTTAAACTCGTCCGCCGTCCACTCCCAGACGTTGCCAGTCATGTCGAGGCAGCCTGAAAGAGTCGCGCCCGCCGGGAAGTTGCCGACCGGTGTCGTGCCCCAGAAGCGACTGCCGAAATTACAGCGCGCGGGCGAAGCCGCGGAAGCCGTTTCATCGCCCCACGCGAAGCGGCGCTTGTGTCCAGCGTCGGTATCCCACGATGCGGCCTTCTCCCACTCGGCTTCGGTCGGAAGGCGCTTGCCGACAAAGCGAGCGTACGCCTCCGCTTCGTACCAACTCACCCCGACGACCGGGTGGCGCGGGTCAATCAAGCCCTCGTCAAACATCCGACGAGCCAGCCAATTCTCCCCTTCGCGCGCCCAGTAGAGCGGGTATGTCCAACCCTCGCGCTCGCGCCACGCCCAACCCTCTCCGCCCCACCACTCGCGCCGTTCATACCCACCCTCTTTGATGAAATGTGCGTACTCTTCATTCGTCGTGAGTTGCTGGTCGAGACGAAATTCGGAAACGAAAACTTCGTGCGGCGGGAGTTCATTGTCGTAGGCGAACGAGTCCCAGCATGACCCCATCATGAACGACCCCGCCGGCACCGTGACCATTCCTTCGTTTGATAACGCGGGTGCAAAAATATCTTTACTCGCCGGCGCATCCGCACGGCGTATCGCGGCGTGCGTGCCGTTCTCGTCGACGGCGACTTTGAGTGTTTGATGTGGCCGCGTCTTCTTCTCCGGGTCGAGCAGGTGCAGCAGATAGGCGAGCGTCTCCTGATGCTGGCGCTCATGTTCGAGCACCAGGTGAAAGACGTATGCGCCGCGCCGCAGTGGGTCACGCTCGTCAAACTCGATCCTGTCAAGACAACGCAGCGCGCCGTCGCGCACGCGCGCGAGGTAGTCTTCCATCTCGCGCCGCGATGGTAGATTCTTCGACTCTTCGCGCGGTGTTTTGATCGGGTCGAAGATGCGCTCGTAACGCACGTCGGGCGCCGGCTCGCCGCCAACTTGTTGCACCAGCCAGTAGGCTTCGAAGACACCGATATGTGCGAGGTGCCAGATAACGGGTCGGAAGCCCCCGCCAGGGCTGCGGTGTAAATCCTCTTCACGCACCAGGTCGAACAGCGTCGCCGTATCAGAGCGCGCCTCGGACATCAGACGCGTGATCTCTTCCGTTTCTTGTTTCACGTTCCCCTTCCCCATGAGTGTGGCGCGCGATCTGTCACACAAACGACACACCGGCGCGTGTTGATAATGAGATGTGATGCGCTATTATAACAGTCTCCCTTGCCCATGTAGCGTGAGCGCGCGAAGAGACGAGTGTCTCGGCGCGATTTCTCGCTTCAGTTGCGAGACGACCACCGCCGAGGAAAAGCGAATGTCACAAACTGCCCGTCGCGGCGCCGATCACATTCCTTCCAGAAGTGACGACGGCCACGCGCCCTCTGACCAAAGCCTCCGCATCCACCGACTCGTTCAAACGGAAATCAACGCCGGGTTCGCAGACGACGTGCGCCGGGGCCTGTCGGCGGAGACTAAACGGCTCTTCCCAAAATACTTCTACGACGCCCTCGGCTCGCTGCTCTTCGACGCGATCTGTCTGCTGCCGGAGTACTATCTGACACGCGCCGAGAACGAGATACTTGAGCGCGACGCTGACGAGATCGTGGCCTCGGTTCACGACGGCGGGCCGGTCACGCTGCTGGAGATGGGCAGCGGTAGCGCCATCAAGACGCGTCTCGTCATCGAGGCGCTACTCAAACGACAGACGCGCTTGCTCTATGTCCCCGTCGACATCTCCGCGACCGCGTTGGAGACGAGCGCGCGTGTGCTGCTTCAGTCCTATCCGTCGCTTACAGTCGAGGCGTACGCCAGCGATTACGACACCGCGTTGCGGTACATGCACGATAGCGCGTGGCGCGAGGGACGGGTGCTCGCGCTCTTCCTCGGATCGAATATCGGTAACTTCGAAGAGGCCGAGGCGCGCGCCTTCCTGCGCTCGCTACGCGGCGTGCTGCGCGCTGGCGACGCGCTGCTGCTTGGCGCCGACTTGAAGAAAGACCCGGCGGTGCTCGAAGCCGCTTACGACGACGCGCTCGGCGTGACCGCCGCTTTCAATCTCAACCTGCTCGCGCGCATCAACCGCGAACTCGACGCCGACTTCGACCTGCGCACCTTCAGACACATCGCCTCCTATGACGCGCAGGGTGGCCGTGTCGAGGCGTTCATCGAAAGCGACCGACCGCAGCGCGTCAACATCGGCAAGCTCGGATTAGAAGTCACTTTCGCCGCCGGCGAGCGCATCCACACCGAGAACTCTCATAAGTATGACCTCGCGCAACTCTCACAACTCGCGACTGGCGCCGGATTCACGCGCGCCCGCACGTGGTTCGACCACGCCGAGCAGTTCAGCAGCAACCTTTTCGTCGCGGTCGAGCAGGCCGACTTGATTAAGCCGTGAGCACTCTTCCGCAGAAAATTCAGAACGGCAATGATGCCCCCGCCGAACAATTGAACACGCCGGCGTTGACCGATCCGATCTCCGCAGATTCGACGCCGCTGTTCGTCGAATACCTGCGCCGGGGCGCGAAGCCCGCCGATGACTGGCGGTGCGGCGTCGAGTTTGAAGTGTTCGGCTACGATATGGAAACGCTCGAACGCCTCGACGCGGCGCAAGTGCAGACGGTGCTCGCCGGGTTCGCCGCTTCACCGGATGACCTGATCTATGAAGGCCACACGATTGTCGAAGCTTCTGCGGCGGGCGGGGTGGGGCGCGTGACGGTCGAACCCGGTGGGCAGGTCGAATTCTCCGGCGCGCCGCAACGCACGCTGGCCGGCGTCGAGGGCGAATTGAAGCGCTACCTTGCGCGACTGCGAGAAATCGGCGAGAGCAACGGTTTCATTTTTCTCGCGACTGGCTTCGACCCGCTTCGGACAATCGGTGAGCAGCGCTGGTTCCCGAAGGCACGTTACGCAGTGATGCGCCCCTACCTTGCGACGCGCGGGCGGCGCGCGTGGGACATGATGTGTCGCACCGCCGCGATTCAGGCTAACTTCGACTACGATTCGGAAGACGACCTTGCAAAGAAATTCATCCTCGGCAATCGCCTCGCGCCAATCCTGACAGCCATCTTCGCCAACTCGCCGTTTGAGGACGGTAAACTCTCCGGCTATAAATCAACGCGCGCCGCCACGTGGCTGGAGACGGACGACGACCGCGCCGGACTCGCACCGCCCGCGCTGACCGACGATTTTTCGCTTGCTGCGTTCGTTGAATACGTGCGCAACGTGCCGATGCTTTTCGCGCGGCGCGAAGAGCGTTACCTCGACGCGCCGAGCGGTATCAGTTTCGGCGAGTTTCTTGAGCGAGGTTGCGGCGACATCAGTCCG
>JACDEG010000361.1 GCA_013816505.1 Pyrinomonadaceae bacterium
GACCCGCGATGCGTCATGGGTTACTGGGGCGTCGCGATGAGTAACTACCATACCATCTGGGCGCCGCCGACCGCGGCAGAGTTGAAGAAGGGATCGAGCGCCATCGAAAAGGCAAAAGTCGTCGGCGCACGGACTCAACGCGAGCGAGATTACATCGCGGCGATAGAGGTTTTTTACAAAGTCGCTGACAAGCTCGATCATCGGACGCGCACGTTCGCTTACAGCGAATCGATGGAGCGGCTTTACCGGCGCCATCCGTCGGACCGTGAAGCAGGTATCTTCTACGCGCTGGCGCTCATCGCGAAGGGGATGATGGCGAACGACCAGAGCTATGCCAACGAAAAGAAGGCCGCCTGGATTTTGAATCGGGTTTTGGCGCGCGAGCCGCAACACCCCGGGGTCGCTCACTATCTCATTCACAGCTACGACTATCCGGCGTTAGCGCACTTGGCACTGCCCGCCGCGCGGAGCTATGCGAAAATCGCGCCCGCATCGGCCCACGCACAGCACATGCCTTCACACATTTTCACGCGGCTGGGTTTGTGGCAAGAAGCGATACGGTCAAACCTCGATGCCAAGGCGGCGGCGAAAGCTTATGCCGCGAGAAACCATATGCCCGGCGCGTGGGATGAGCAGCTTCACGCGATGGATTACCTCGCTTATGCCTACCTGCAAGGCGCGCAGGACAAACAGGCACAGGGCGTGTTCGATGAGTTGAACAAGATTCAGAGAGCCGAGCCGGAGAATTTCAAGGTGGCCTATGCCTTCACGGCTATCCCCGCACGCTATGCGCTCGAACGGCGACAATGGAATGAAGCGGCCAAGTTGACATTGCATCCGGGTACCTTGGGGGCGTTCCCCTGGCAGCGCTTCCGCTGGGCCGAAGCCCACATTCACTTTGCGCGTGCGATTGGGGCGGCGCGCACCGGCGATACAGCTGCGGCTCGTCCGGAGGTCGAGAAGTTGGCCGCTATCCGGCAGGCGCTCGTCGAAGTCAAAGGCGATTACGATTGGACAACACAGGTTGAGATCGAGCATCGGGTTGCATCGGCCTGGCTGGCGCACGCCGAAGGCAAGCACGAAGAATCGCTCCGGCTAATGCGCGCGGCGGCGGAGTTGGATGACGCCACTGAAAAACATCCCGTGACGCCGGGGGCAATTCTTCCGGCGCGCGAGCAACTCGGCGAGCTACTGCTGGAGCTGAAGCAACCGGTGGCGGCCTTGCAGGAGTTCGAGACCTCGCTTCGTAGCGCGCCCAATCGGTTCAATGGGCTTTATGGCGCGGCGCGTGCGGCCAAGCTCGCGGCAGATCAAAAGAGGGCGAAAACTTATTGTACGAAGCTCGTGGCGCTGTGCCGCCAGGCTGATAGCATCCGGCCTGAGATCGATGAGGCGAAAGCGTTCCTCGCAGGAAAAGAGGAGCGTCTGTCGCGCGTGCGATAGCTTAGCAGGGCGAGTGGCAACGATGTCATTCGCCTCTCAGGTTTACGGCCAGTTCGGGAGATTGAGAGGAGTTTAAAAGATGAAAGTTATCGTTGCGATATCTACTTTGTTCTTTTTAATGCTCTGCGCTGTCACGACTGTGGCCCAGGTCTCCACTGGTCAAATTTCCGGGACGGTCAAAGACCCGTCTGGCGCAGCGATACCGTTGGCGAGCGTTAACGTCGTTGATGAACAGACTTCGTTCGCTCGTCACGCCACGACAGACGGCGACGGGTTCTATCTTGTCTCCAACTTGCCGCCGGGCAGCTATCAAGTGAGGGTCGAGCAGCAGGGCTTCAAATCCTTTGTGCGTTCTGGCATTCAATTAACAGCCGGTGATCGAGCCGACATCAGCCCGGCGCTTGAGGTTGGCAACGTCAGTGAAGTTATCACCGTGTCCACACAAGGGGAGTTGGTTGACACCGAATCAGGCACCGTCGGGCAGTTGGTTGATGGCTCGCAGGTACGCGACTTAGCACTCAACGGACGCAATCCGGCTCAACTGCTGATGTTGATTCCGGGTGTCGCGGTCACGACAGATCAGTTTGACCGCGGCGGCATCGCTGTCGGAGGCGTTGGTGACTTTTATGTGAATGGGTCTCGCAGCACCTCAAATTCTGTGACAGTTGATGGGGGCTCAAATCAAGACAGCGGCAACGTTGTTTCGCAGACAAACAACGTCGGCGTGGACTTCATCAGCGAAGTTAAAATTGCGTCGAGCGGCTACAGCGCGGAGTACGGACGGTTTGCGGGAGCGCAAATCAACTTCTCTACCCGCCGCGGAACTGAGGAGTATCACGGGACGCTGTTCGAGTTCTTCCGTAATGACGTATTGAACGCGCGAAGTTTCTTCGCTCCCTTGAAAGAGAAACTTCGGCTGAACAACTTCGGGTGGAACTTCGGCGGTCCGATCCCCCGCCGTGGTCGATGTGGCGGCGGAGAAGGTCATTCAGCGCGTGCCTATCGCGCGAGGGTGGATCGGTCTGACGGTTAGTGCCGACGGACGTCGAGTTTACGCTTCCGGCGGAACCGAAGACCGCATTCTCGTTTATAACTTCGCTGAGGGAGCTTTGTCCTTTGCCTTTGACATCAAGCTCAAATCGGGCACTTACCCGGCTGGTTTGACGGTTGACAAAGCGGGGGACAAGTTGTTCGCTGTCGGTAACTTGGACAACTTCTTCCACGTAGTTGATCTAAAGGAACGACGAGTGATCTCCAGCATACCCATCGGCGCGAAGCCCTATGCCTGTGCAATTTCCGCTGATGAACGAACGGCCTACGTTTCACACTGGGGCGGCGATTCTGTGGCCGTGATTGACCTTGCCACGGCTAGGGTGGTGAAGAACATCAAGGTGCAGGATCATCCCAATGACCTCGTGCTGACTTCAAGCGGGGCGCGCCTCTTAGTCGCTAACGGCAATCGCAACACAGTCTCTGTTATTGATACGCGCAAAGCCGAAGTCATCGAACAAATCGATGTGGCGCTTGTCCCAAAATCGCCGCTTGGCAGCACGCCGAACGCACTTGCTTTAAGCTCTGATGAGAAAACCTTGTTTGTGGCTAATGCCGATAATAACAGTCTCGCTGTGATCGACGTGGCGCAAGGCAAAGGCAGCGTGCCGCGCGGGTTTATCCCGACCGGATGGTATCCGACTGCCATCGGTGTCGCAACAACCGGCAAGAAGTTGATCGTCGCTAATGGTAAAGGCAGCGCTTCGCGCGAAAACGCTTCATTGTGGAATGAAGGTTTTGATCGGAAGAACCCGGGATACGTCGAGAACCTGCTGGAAGGCACGCTCTCCTTTATCGACATGCCGACGGCTAAAACCCTCGCCCTGTATTCTCAACAAGTGCATCGTAATTCCCCCGGCGGGAGAAAAAAGTTGTCCTCGATCAAAGCTCCGTTTCTGCTCGGGACTCGCTCTCCGATCAAACATATCATCTACATCGTCAAAGAAAACCGCACCTACGATCAGATACTCTGCGACGTGCCGGAGGGCAACGGAGATCCAACCTACTGCCTGTTCCCTGAAGAGGTCACGCCCAACCACCACGCGCTGGCCCGGCAGTTCGTGCTGTTCGATAACCTCTACCACGACGCCGAGGTGAGCGCCGACGGGCATCACTGGACCACCAGCGCGTATGCCACCGACATCGTCGAGAAGAGTTGGCCCAGCGCTTACGGTGGACGCGGTGGCCGCAGTTCCGCCGTGTTGCACAGCGATCCGGAGGTTTATTCCAGCGGCGGATTTCTGTGGGACCTCTGCGCGCGAGCCGGAATCTCCTATCGCAGCTACGGCGAGTTCGCCCGTATCGACTTCGGTCGTCCGCGCGCCAAAACTGATCCGCCGCCGAAAGTCCGCGCCGCTGCACCTGGTCTTGAAGGCCATTTTCATCCGACTTACATCGGCGCTGATGGCATTGCGGTGATGTCCGACTCAGAACGGTTTGGACTTTTTTACAAGGACTTGCAAGCGTTTGAAGTCAAAGGCGAGATGCCGCGATTCCAGATTATGTCCTTGCCTGGTGACCATACGCTTGGCACGCGGGCCGGGGCGCAGACCCCCCGCGCGATGATGGCTGAGAACGATCTTGCACTCGGAAGAATTGTGGAAGCCGTTTCGCGCAGTCGATTCTGGCGGAGCACGGCGATTTTTGTCGTCGAGGATGACACGCAAGGCGGGCCCGATCACGTCGATTTCCATCGCACCGTCGCTTTTATCATTAGCCCTTACACTCGTCGCCGGTTTGTCGATAGCACGATGTACTCCTCATCAAGTATGTTGCGCACGATGGAACTGATTCTGGGACTCCCGCCGCTCTCGCAGTTTGATCAGGCCGCAACGCCGATGTGGAAGTCGTTTCAGACGGAAGCGAACCTTGGAACGTATCGCGCCATGCCCGCGCGGATATTGCTTGATGAGAAAAATGCGACTACGGCTTACAAGGCGGAGCGTTCGCTTGAACTTACGCTCGACAAAGCCGATACTGCACCCGACAACGAGTTCAACGAAATACTTTGGAAGGCGATCAAAGGACCGGGAGCTGCTTTACCGCCACGCAGAGTCGCCGCTTTTCTACGTTACAAAGATCAAGACTGATCGGAGCGGTATCGTCAACCTAACGATCCGAGCGTGCAGCAGTTCTGTATTAGCTCCATAATCCGCCGATGTTAGCAGCACTCCCTATCGTCGCCACCGCTCCCCTGCCGAGATTATCAGCCACTCTGGTCTGGCTTTACTTCCGCTTCGCTCTGAGCTACCGCAACGTCGAAGAGATGATGGCGGCGCGTGGCATCACCTTCACCGACGAGACCATCTGCAAGTGGTGCCTCAAGTTCGGCCACACGTTGCTCACGAGTTACGCCGCACACCTCCCCGGCCCGGAGGTAAGTGGCACCTGGGTGAGATGTTCATACTAATGAATGGTAAGGATCATTATCAATGGCGAGCCGTGGACCAAGCCGAGAAGAGATGAAGTCGAGGGTTGTCACATGGAGTGAGGTGATCTGTGTTCAGATGGCGGCTTGAAGAGGACTAAAGTTGAGCCACGAAGTCGCCGCAAAGGAAGGATTCGATCTGTTCTTTTGTCGATTCCATCGCTGCATCAGGTTAAGTTGACAATACTATAAGTAGTGTTCAATCGCGTCAGTTCACAGACTTGTCTATAAATACTTGTAACAATCTCAAGAGGAACCGAAAAGATGATGCACCATGATTCATTCGATGATCGAAGACGGGGATTGGAGGCAGAATATTTTCATAAACAAGAGCAGCAATTAATCGAAAAATTGCGGCAGAGGCATCAATTGGCGAAAGTGACAGGGATTGCTGATGAAGATTTGTTGCGGGATTTGGATGAGCTGGGTTACACGCGTGAAACGGTGATGTTGCTGTACCTGGTGCCGCTGGTTGAGGTCGCGTGGGCTGAAGGAGGTGTGGCGGAGGAAGAGCGAAGTCTTATTTTAGAAGCCGCACGGTTGCGCGGCATTGACGAAGCAAGCGCCGCCAACAAGGAATTAACTCAGTGGCTCAAACACAGACCGCCGGTAGAGTTCTTCGAAAAGACGTTGCGGCTCATCAGGGCAGTTCTGCAAACTTTGCCGCCTGAGGAACGCGAACACGAAACGCAAGATATCAGCGCGTACTGCGTTCGCATCGCGAAGGCCTCACATAGCTTTGGTTTTCTCACCACAGGCCACATCAGCGCGGAAGAGCGGCAGATACTCGAACGAATCACCACCACGCTGAAGATGAAAAGAGCAGAAAATAAACCAGAATAGCTTCCCCTTGCATACAGCAACTGTACTTCCCGGTTTTTGACAGATGAGAGATGAGGTAAGCGGCGAGGATAGGTTGCCTTCCTCGCCAGAGTTGTCCACAGTTGTATGTGACTCAGTCTTGTCCCATATGAAGAGAGGTACTAAAACACTGCTGTCACGCTGCTTAGCGGGCATAGTGTAATCTCCTTAGCCTTCGTTTGTGACAAGTAGTCAGACCCCACCAGCAAAGCCGGTGGCTTGGTGAATGTGACCACCTCAAAGGTGGTCGAACTTAGTTACGTTGATCTTTGATTGCGAACACGCTTGTGCCGCTGCTGGAAACGCCCTTCATCATCGCTTGCTTCCTGCTCGCGGATGTAGTCGCGGACCTTCTCTTCCTCATCGCCGACGGTCGAGACGCAATAGCCACGCGCCCCAAAATGCTCGCCCGTGTAGTTGCGCTGCCGTCCGCTGAACTGTCTGGCAATCGCCATCGCGCTGTTGCCTTTGAGGAAGCCGACCACTGATGCCACCGCATGCTTGGGTGGTATGGCCATGCACATGTGAACATGGTCTGGCAGTAGATGTCCTTCGATGATCTCGCACTCCTTTTGCCGTGCCAGCGGATGAAAGATTATGCCGAGTTCTTTGCGGATGTTCCCGAAACACGCCCGCGCGGCGTCGTTTAGGGACGAAGACAACGTGGTACTTGCAATCCCACTTCGAGTGGGACATGCTTTTGTATGATT
>JACDEG010000362.1 GCA_013816505.1 Pyrinomonadaceae bacterium
GACTACGCCCTGCCGCGCCTGCGCGAGGCCGGCCTCGGCGGCGGCGAGGCCCTGCTGCATCTGCGAGACGTTATTCTCGGCGGTGGAGACTTGAACGCGCGCGTTCTGCACGTCGCTGATTGAGGCTTGCACGCCGGCGGCCTGCGCTTCCTGCTGTGACTGAAGCTGCGTCGGGTCAAGGCGCAGCAACGGCTGACCTTTGACGACCTGATCGCCGGGATTGACGTAGATGTCTTCGATACGACCGCCGACCTCGCTCGTCAGATTGATGAATTGGATAGGTCGAACCTCGCCAGAAGCCGTCACCGTGGAGCGCAACTCCGGGCGAACTTCGATCTTTACCACCGTCACTTCCGGCTCGTCCTTGCGGCTGGCAAAGACGCTGATGACAACAATCATACCGAGGAGGGCAACGGCGGAGACTGCAATGATAATCTTTCTTTTTCGGCTCAGAGCCATGGGGTTTCGATTCCTCTTACTGGTTTCAGGGATTGACTGCGCTTCGGGTTCAGTGTCTGACTTCGCACAACCTGGCGCAAAGTTAAAGCTTGCTCAGGCCGCATTTAGCACCGGTAACTCTTTTACGTCGGAAACATGTTAGCGGTTTCAAAAACGGTGACGACTAAGGCGGCGGTAACCGACGGGTCGCAACGGAGGAAAACCGAAGACATAATCAAAGTCTCAGAGCATCAGTCCTCGCGTTAGATGCTGTTGGCGCGAGTTTAGGTTTCGCGTTACAATGGGTCGCTTTCTGGCGCGACACCTTAAAAAGCCGAAGCGTCTGCGCCTGGCCGAACAGCCCCGGGGTCTTCCCACTCGCACGGCGAAACTCAAACGGATAAAGGAAGCGACATGATCACCTGCGAAAGGTGCCATACGGAGAACCTTGACGGCTCGCAGTATTGCGATGAATGTGGGGCTTCATTGACCTCCGGGGCACGCACGAAAGTTCACGAAAGTGGACAGTCCGGGGATGCGAGCACACCATTTAAGCCCGCTGGCAGCGTCGTCGAAACATCCCTGAACCTGGGCGGGACGTTCTTTGCCGGTCGCGCTGAAAGCTCCGGCGCAAGCGACCTCGTCACACCGAAGCCTTCATTCACCTCGACCAACGATCTGGTGCCGGGTCATCACCCACACGCCAAACTCGTCATCTACCGCGGGCGCTCGGTGGGCAAAGAGTTTCATCTTAACGACAACGAGGCTCACATCGGGCGCTGGGATGCCGATGGCGGTATCTTTCCGGATGTCGACCTTGACGCCGACGACCCGGAGGCAAAGGTCTCGCGTCGCCACGCGCGCATCACCTGCCGCAGCGGGCAGTATTACATCGAAGACTTAGGATCGACGAACGGCACATTCATCAACCGTGGGAGGCGCCTATTGCCCGGCGACCGCCAGGAGATCAACGACGGTGACGAAGTGATTGTCGGCAAAACTTTTCTACGATTTCATGTGGTCAAGTAACGGCCCGGCGGCCCGGACGGTTTACCGGGAGCCGCGCCACACGCCAGCGGCTTCAAGTAAATAGCTTCAGACATGTCCTCTTGCCTCCAATGCGGCGCCAGTGTCGCGCCTGATGATCGTTTCTGCGGCAACTGCGGAGTTGTCATGGCCGAGCCTTCGCCCGCTCCGCCGGATCGCCGGAACGCATCCGAGTCGTCGCCTCGCGCGCGTCCCGCCGCTTCCACCTCGCTACCAACTGACCCGGCGCCGGCGGGGCTTCCGTCCACCGTGATGTCCGACGAAGATGCCGGACCGGCGCGTGGCAGGGAGGAAGTCATGCACGAGGCGAGGCCGGAAGTGGATCCGTTGGCGGAGACGTTTCTGATCCCTAGGCCCCCCGCTCCGTCCATGCCGCGGGCCTCGCGCGCGCCCGAACCTCCTGCGAAAGATTCGCCGGAGCCGGTCACCACCGTACCGAAGAAGCAAGTACCGGAGAGTCAGGTGGCGGAGAAGCAAGCGCCAGAGGAGCCAGTGTCGGAGGAGGAGCCGATCAAGAAGGAGCCGATCCAGCAAGAGCCGGAGAATCCGCCGCCCGCGTCTGTTCCGCGTACGGCGCGCGCCGACTCAACCGGTGCCCTGCGCTCGCTAAGCAAGCAACTCGAACCGGGCACCGTGCTGAACGGGCGCTATGAAGTTGTGCGGCGCATCGGCGGCGGCGGGATGGGTGCGGTCTACTATGCGAAGGATAAGAACCTCGGCGAGGCGCCGCGCGCCGTCAAAGAAATGATCCAGTCGCAACTTGACGAGTCGCAGCATGAAAAAGCCATCGGCGACTTCCGGCGCGAGTCGATGCTCTTATCGTCGCTTGAGCACTCCTCGATCCCGACCATCTACGATTACTTTTACGATCTGGGAGCGGCGCGCTTCTACCTCGTGATGAAGTACATCTCCGGCGGCGACTTTCTTTCGCGACTGCGTAATGCACCCGGCGGTCGCATCGACGAGCAGACCGTGACCGACTGGGCGATGCAGGTCGCCGACGTGCTGCACTACCTGCACACGCGCCCGACGCCGATCATCTACCGCGACTTAAAGCCCGCCAACCTGATGATCGACGGCAACAGCGGGCGCGTGATGTTGATCGACTTTGGCATTGCGCGCTGGGTGACGAAACAGGAGAAGGGGGTGACGGCGGTCGGGACGATGGGCTACGCGCCACCGGAACTCTTCAGCGGTAACGTCGAGCCGCGCTCCGACCTGTACAGTCTGGGCGCGACGATGTTCCATCTACTGACTGGCAACGACCCGCAGGACAACCCGCTGTTGATTTTCGACTTCGCCAAGAACCCGCGTCCGCGCCAGTTGAACCCGGCGCTCAGCAACGAGATGGAGCGCATCCTGATGCGCGTCGTCGAGTACAAGCCGGAGCACCGTTTCCGCTCGGCGGGCGAGTTACGCGACGTGCTCGCGGTGCATCTCGACAAACTCCGTGTGGGTGCGGTCACCTACGGTGTGGCCGGCTCCGGGCAGGACGTGAAGACGACGGCGGTCGAGATGGTCTTCTGCGGTTTCTGCGGCGGGAAGATCGCGGGCGCCGACGTGTTCTGCGCGCACTGCGGGGCGCAGCAGCCGCTTGCGGTGGCGGGCGCCGCGCTACGCGAAGCGCGGGCGACGGCGAAACTGGTGGTCGCCGGAACCACCGAACTGGACGCGGCGTTTCAGTTACATAAGGAGAGTAATCTGGTGGGGCGCAGTGATCCGCAGTCCAATATCTTTCCTGAAATCGATTTGTCGAAGTTCGACCCGGAGACCAAAATCTCGCGCCGCCACGCGCGCATCTGGCGCGAGGGCGAGATGTTTCTGGTCGAAGACCTCGGCTCGATCAACGGCACGGTAATCAACGATTCGGTGCGGCTCGCACCGCGCCAGCCGCGCGCCCTGGAGAGCGGCGACAAACTGCGTCTCGGCGAGACGACGCTTCACTTTCTGATCGGGTGAAAAGCAGTTGACGAATCCAAACGTTAGCCAACCGGTAGCGGGCGGCCCCGCTCCAATCCTGAGCTTCGCCGCACCAAACTAAAAGCCCGGTATCGAAGACCTTAAGAGCACACGATGAGCGCGCGCACTGAACCAACATCACTCACTAGCACACGGCGCGGCACCAAAAGTCGCTCGACCGCGGCGACTATCGGCGCGCCCCGTGCCGATGGCCTGCGCGCCCCGTTCTCGCTGCGATGCGGCGCGATGCTGATTGATTACACGCTTTTCGTCGCGGTCGTCGCGTTCGCCACGCTGCTGGCGCGGGCCTTCGGCGGTGGCACGCACCTGGCCGCTTCGACTGCGCTGACCTTTGGCTACCTCGCTGCGCTGTCGCTGACGGCACTAAACTTTGTGGTCCTCGCGGGCTTCAGCGGATACACGATAGGAAAGTGGGTCACGGGCCTGCGCATCGAAAGAAAAGATGGCGCGCCGCTCAGCTTCGGGCGCGCCGCGGTGCGCCACTTCATCGGCTACCCGATGTCGCTGGCAACTCTCGGACTCGGTTTCCTACTTGCGGCCTTCAACCGGGAAGGGCGCGCCCTTCATGACGTCATTGCCGGAACGACCGTCGCGCGTGAGCAGAAGCGGGCGCGAGCCGCGCGGCGCTAGAATCGCTTCGGCGGGGAGAAAGATAAAGAGGAGATGACAAAGACTTGTCCAAGTTGCGGCGCGGTCGCGACCAGCGAGACGCGCTTTTGCCGCAAGTGTGGAACGCCGCTGTCCGGGGCCGCCTCGGTCAACAGCCCCGACGCTGTCTCGCCGCTGGCCGCCACCATTCCGCTGACCAGTGAGGGGCGCCCCACCGATGGGTTTAACTCCTCCGACGAGCCGTGGGTTAACTCGCCTGAAACGACTCGCGTCAACCGCGCCGACCTTGATGCGATCATGAATCCCAAGCAGGTCGAGCCGCCATCACCCCCTCCTCCTCCTCGCCCCGACCTGAACGCCACCGTCGCACAGTATGAGTCGCCAACCAACTTCGACGAGTTGCCGCCGCCGCCACCGTTGCCGCCAAGCGGTGATTTAAAAGCCACGACCGTGTTCACAATACCGCCGTTTGATGCTCAGACTTCTTACCGGGAAAGAGCGGACAAACGCACAGGCGAGGTCCGCGACCGTCCCCGTAGCGCGCGCCTCGGCGAACCGGATGTCGACGATGAAGATGACGACTTAACCATCGCGGCGCCGAGGCCCGGACCGCCTTCGACCCCGCCGTCCGAGATTCACCAAAGCACACCCAGCACCGGCCCGACACGCACGCTGCCACCGGCAACTAGGTCGGCAGCAGAGGGCCACACCGTCGCCCCGTTGCCACCGATGTACAAGCGGCAGGCGCCGACTGCGGCGGCGAACACCGTCGCGCGTCCGGCGGCAGCGGGAACTATTACCGAGTCGCGTGCGCAGAAGGTATGGCTCGCCCTCGCTGCCGTCGGCCTGGTGTTAATCGTCGCCACAGCGACTGGGGCGTGGTTCGTGGTGAGATACCTCAGTGCGCCGGGCGAGGTTGTCGATAATGGCCAGCCGCCACTGATCCCGATTCCCTCCGACCCACGTCAGATGTTCGATGAAAAACTGGCCGAAGCCGAAGCCCAACTCGCTTCCGGCGACCTCGATGGCGCGATTGAGAGTCTGCGCGAAGCGAACCGGCTCGACCCGGCGAACACGAAAGCACACTGGCGTCTGGGTGACGTGCTGCGTGATAATAATCGGCGGCGCGAAGCGATTGATGAGTACCGCGCGGTGACGCGCAACGACCCGAACGACCGCGCGGCGTGGCGCATGCTCGGCTCGGCGCTGCTGGCCGAAGGCGAAGGCTTTTACGCCGAAGCGGCGAACGCTTACCGTAAGCTCCTTGATCTGATTGAAGAGTCTGACCAAGACCCCAACGACCGGCTCGCCTACGCCGATGCGCTACAGCGCGCCGGACAAGAGGGTGAAGCGCGCTCGCTCTATGAAGAGCTCGCCACTTCGAGTGTGCCAGAGGTGGCAAGCTTGGCGCGCCAGCGACTGAGCGGGAGCGATGCGCAGCCGACGCCGACAGGCAGCGTTGTCCTGCAACCGACGCCGCTCGCCCGCTCCGGCGAAGGGCGCGGCGCAACGGGCAACGTCACGCCTGATGTGAGCACATTGGGGACGCCCGTCACGCCGACGCCCGCGCCGACGGTTGCCGCCACGCCGACACCCGCGCCGACGCCGGCTCCCAGCACGACCCTCTCACCCGCCGAACGTTATAACCGCGGGGTCGAGTTGTGGTCATCGAATCGCGCGGCGGCGCTGACGGAGATGCGCGCTGCGGCCAACGCCGGCAATCCTGACGCTCACTACCACCTCGGCCTGAATATCGCCGAAGGGCGTGACCCGCGCACGCTGAAACGCGCCGAACTGGTCGCCGCGATCCAATACTTTCAAGCCGCCAAGCGAGGCCGCTTCCGCGCCCAAGCGCAACGCTACGAGGACTCGCTCGGGAAAGAGTACGACCGCATCAGAGCAGGCCCAGGACCGCAATAAGTGATGAGCAACGGACAGTTGACCGTATTCTCGTCACTTAACTTTCACCAGCTCGTCACTCGCTGCCCATCACCCTTTAGCAGTCACTGAAAAAATGCCCGACCTCATCGTTAAGTATCCCGACCGCGCCCCGGGCACCTCCCCGCTCGGTCGCCTGCGCATCACCATCGGTCGTTCGGCCCGCAACGACATCTGCATCTCCGACCCGTTCGCGTCGCGCGTCCACGCCGAAGTGCGATGCGAAGGCGACCTGTACGTAATGCAAGACCTCGGCTCGGCGAACGGCACCTACTACAACGGCGAGCGCGCCGAGGCGCCAATCCATCTGACACACGGCGGGCGCATCCAAATCGGCGAGACCGAGATCGAGTTCAGAGATACGAGCGTCGCCGACGAATTGACCGCCGCGAGCATCGACGACCACCTCCCGGCGGCGTTCCCTGGAGCGACGATTGCATTCGAGGCGGCCAACCACCGCACCACTTCGGGAC
>JACDEG010000363.1 GCA_013816505.1 Pyrinomonadaceae bacterium
GGCAGTGTTCGGAAAGACAGGGAAATTGGCATCCGGGCATCGTTTATCGTAAAATCCAAAACGCACTCAGAACTCTTTTTCAGAACTTCAAGTTCAAAATAACCGTGCGGATTGGCAAGGGAAATTAAGATGGCAGTGCTGAATATCGTCAAGTACGGTGCCACGGTGCTCGAAACTCCGGGGGATGTCGTCACAGAGTTTGACGACGAATTGAAGAAGCTGGTGGCGGACATGTTCGAGACGATGTATGCCGCGCCGGGTGTCGGTCTTGCCGCGCCGCAAATCGGTGTCTCGAAGCGTGTGTTCGTGATGGACTGTTCGGGCGGCAAAGACCCGGAGCAGCGCATCGTGATGGTCAACCCGGTGGTCTTGAATGTTGAAGGCGAGCAGACCGGCGAGGAGGGATGTCTATCCTTCCCCGGCATCTTTTTTCAAGTGAAGCGTTCGCTGCGCGCGGTCGTCGAGGCACAGGACACGGATGGCAACGAGTACGAGATCGACGGCTTGGAACTGACCGCGCGCTGCATGCTGCACGAAACCGATCACTGCGACGGCATCCTGTTCATTGACCGCACGACGACGCTCAAGCGCGAGTTGGTAAAGCGTAAAATCAAAAAGCTGACGAAGGCCGGGCGGTGGATTTAAGCGAGACTTCGACATTCGGCCTTCAGATGATTAATCAGCGCGGTCGCAAGCTTCCAGGAAAGCGGCGACCGCGCTTTCCATCACTCTACGGAGAGTAAGCATATGCAGAGTGAATTTCGCAACGAGTCGTACACTGATTTCAGCAAAGAAGAGAACGCTCAGGCGATGCGCGCGGCGATTGAAAAGGTCAGGGGCGAACTGGGGCGTGATTACCCGCTCGTCGTCGGGGGCGAGCGCGTCACGACGGGGCAGACGCTGGAGAGCGTTAACCCGGCGAAGAAGACGGAAGTCGTCGGGCGGTTCCAGAAAGCGACTGAAGAAATCGCGCGTCGCGCCGTCGAAACCGCGCACCAAACTTTCGCGTCGTGGCGCAACACGCCGCCCGCCGAACGCGCCGGGCTTTTGTTCCGCGTGGCAGGCCTCCTGCGCGAGCGTCGCCACGAGATGTCAGCGTGGATGGTTCACGAAGTCGGGAAGACGTGGGCCGAAGCCGACGGCGACACCGCCGAGGCGATTGACTTCTGCGACTTCTACGCGCGCGAAATGTTGCGCTACGCCGCGCCGCCACTGCTCGTTAAGATCGAGGGCGAAGACAACCGGCTTGAGTATATTCCGCTCGGTGTCGGCGTCGTCATCCCGCCGTGGAACTTCCCGCTGGCGATCATGGCCGGAATGACGGTCGCGGTGGTCGTGACGGGAAACACGGTCGTCCTCAAACCTTCTTCGGACGCGCCGACCATCGCCTACAAATTTTTCGAGATTCTCGAAGAAGCTGGAATGCCGCCCGGTGTCGTTAACTTCATGACCGGGTCGGGCGCGGAGGTCGGCGATATGATTGTCGATCACCCGCTGACGCGCTTTGTCGCCTTCACCGGCTCGAAAGAGATTGGCCTGCGCATCAACGAGCGCGCCGCAAAGGTTCATCAGGGCCAACTCTGGATCAAGCGCGTCGTCGCGGAGATGGGCGGCAAGGACGCGATCATCGTCGACAGTGGAGTTGACCTTGATGATGCGGCGACAGGTATCGTGCAAGCCGCGTTCGGCTTTCAGGGACAAAAGTGCTCGGCCTGTTCGCGCGCCATCATTCACACCGACGTGTACGAACCGATGATCGAAAAGATCGTCGAGCGCACCGCGAAGCTGAAACTCGGCGAGCCGACCGATCCGACGACGAGCCTGAGCGCGGTCATCAACGGCAAAGCGTTCAAGACGATCACCGGGTACATCGAAAAAGGCCAGGCCGAAGGCGGGCGTCTCGTCGCGGGCGGCGGGTCCGACGGCGAACAGGGTTTCTTCATCGAGCCGACCGTCATCGCCGATGTGAAGCCCGGCGCGACCATCGAGCAGGAAGAGATTTTCGGACCCGTCTTGGCAGTCATCAAGGCGCAGGATTTTGACGAAGCGCTGCGCATCGCGAACAACACCGAGTACGGTTTGACGGGCGCGGTCTACAGCAACGATCCCGACAAGCTCGAACGCGCGCGGCGCGAATTCCACGTCGGCAATCTTTATCTCAACCGCAAATGCACGGGCGCGCTCGTTGGCGTCCACCCGTTCGGCGGCTTCAACATGTCCGGCACAGATTCCAAGGCGGGCGGGCCTGATTACCTCGGCCTCTTTATGCAGGCCAAAGTTACGTCCCTGAAAGTGCGCCCCGGCGAAAACGAGAAACAGAAACGGACGGCGGTGTAAACAGCGATGAGGGATGAAATTCAACTTTCTTCATCTTTCATCCCTCATCCCTCATCCCTCAGTTTTTATGAAACTGCGTTTAGTGTTCATGGGCACGCCGGAGGCGGCGGTGCCGACGCTGCGGCGGTGCGTCGAAGACGGGCACGCAGTCGTCGCCGTGTGGACGCAGCCGGATCGGGCGGCGGGGCGCGGCAACAAGCTGACTTCGCCGCCGGTCAAGGATTACGCGCTGGCGCATGGCATCCCGGTTCATCAACCGTTGAAGATCAAAACGGATGAAGCGCGCGAGTTGTTTGCTTCGCATAACGCGGACGTTGCGGTGATCGTCGCTTACGGTCGCATCCTTCCATCGAGCTTCCTGTCCACGCCGCGCCGCGGCTGCGTCAACGTTCATTTCTCGCTGCTGCCAAAGTATCGCGGGGCGGCTCCGGTCAACTGGGCGATTGTGCGCGGCGAGCGAGAGACCGGCGTGACGACGATGCTGATTGATGAAGGTCTGGACACCGGCGCGATTCTCCGGCAATGTGCGACGCAAATCGAAGAGGACGAAACCGCGCCGCACCTACTGACGAGACTATCAGTGATGGGGGCGGAACTTCTGAGCGAGACTCTGAAAGATATTGATAGCATTGATCCGCGCAGGCAGAACGAAGATGAAGGGACCCTGGCCCCGATGTTGCGGCGCGAGGACGGGCGCGTCGATTGGACGCGGAGCGCCTTCGAGATTGAGCGCCGGGTGCGCGGGTTTCAACCGTGGCCGAACGTCTATGCCGACTACGACTCGCGTCGCCTCGTCATCTGGCGTGCCGAGGCTGTGGAGTTATCACGTTTCTCATCACCACAGGGAGCGGCGGAAGGAGTTGCGAACAGAACTATTAACCTTCTCGTCCCAGTTGGCGGCGAAGTAATCGCGTTGGACGCCGAGGGCTTAGTGGTCGCGTGTGGGGAGGGAAGCGCGTTGCGGCTTTTAGAAGTTCAGGTCGAAGGGAAGCGGCGGACAAACGCGCGTGATTTCTTAAACGGTGCGCGCCTGCGTGTCGGTGAGAGGTTGCTGTGAATGTAGGTGCGCAGATCATTAAGAGAAACCGTGAGCGGCTGAGCGCCACACGCAAGGCTTCGCCGGCGCGACGCACCGCCTTCGAGGTGTTGCGGCGGGTTGAAGAAGAGGGCGCGTACGCCGCACCGCTGCTGGCGGGAGCGACCGAACACCTGCGCGCGGACGACCGCGCCTTGTGTTACGAACTCGTCCTCGGCGTGTTGCGCTGGCAGCTTTGGCTCGACCGTCTGACGGAACATTACGCAGGCCGTGGCGCGGACAGGATTGATGCCCCGGTGCGACGCGCGTTGCGCCTGGGGTTGTACCAGCTTCGCCTGCTGACGCGCGTCCCGGCTTCGGCGGCGGTCAACGAATCGGTCAACCTTGTTCACGAATCACGGCTGCGTTCCGCCGCCGGTTTCATCAACGCGGTGCTGCGGCGCGCGACGCGCGAACCTGTGTACGATCCAACAAAGGGTATCGCCGATCCCATCGAACGCATCGCAGTTCGTACTTCGCACCCGCCGTGGCTAATCGGGCGGTGGGTCGCGGCCTTCGGCGCGGAAGAGGCGGAAGCTTTCGCGGCGTCCAACAACCGCACACCGTCCGTCGCTTTTCGCCTCAACCCGTTACGTCAGGAGAGCGGGGCGGCGACGGTGGTCGCCCAACTGAAAGCTACGGGAGCAAAAATTTCGGAGTCGCGCATTGCGCCCGGCGCATGGTGTGTTGAAGGTGCGAACGGCGCGTTGCTCCGCGCGCTCGTCGAAGACGGCGCGATCTATTTGCAGGATGAAGCATCGCAACTTGTCGCGCGTGCGCTCGGCGCGTGCCTCGGTGAGCGTGTGCTGGACGTGTGCGCTGCGCCGGGCAGCAAGACAACTCATCTCGCGGCGCTGGCCGAAGATCAGGCGTTCGTCGTCGCCGGTGACATCCACGAACACCGCCTCCGCGTGGTTGGTGAAGCGGCGTCGCGGCAGGGTTTGAAAAGCATTCGCCGAGTCGCCTTCGATGCGGCGGCGGGAGTGCCGTTCGCCGCTGGGACGTTCGACCGCGTGCTAATCGACGCGCCATGCACCGGGACAGGCACGCTCCGGCACAACCCGGAAATTCGTTGGCGCATCACACCCACGGACTTTGCGGAGCTTGCCGCGCGACAGCAGGGAATTCTCGCCGGCGCGGCGGACGCGGTGCGAATTGGCGGTCTGCTCGTTTATTCGACCTGTTCCGTCGAGCGCGAAGAGAATGAATCCGTCATCGAGGAATTTCTTCGGGCGCACGTATCCTTTAGGCAGGTGCCGGTAGAGACTTCGGAAACGCTTGTTGTCGGGGGCGGGGCTGCGCGGACATGGCCGCACAAGCATGACGTTGATGGCTTCTTCATCGCCGCTTTGGTGCGGGGAGGTTGAATCGGCCCCTGCTTGCGGCGTGTCACAAGCCGGTGTTAGACTGCGCCGCTGTTCCCCGACAGCTTTATTTTGCCGGCCAGCCGGTCAGAGGCATTGAATAACTGTGGCATTGACAGTGCGAGCGATGTTGGCGTCATTGGGCAAAATGGGGATCGTCGTGGCCATCCTGGTCGCCTTCTTCATCGGTCTCGCCGGCACGATTTACCTCTCGCTCCGCAGCCCCGAAGTCCAAGTTCCAGAGATTGTCGGAAAGAACCGTTACGAGGGCGAATCGACGCTCGAAGAAGCCGGGTTAAATGTCCGCGTGCGCGCCACCCGATTCAAGGCCGGCACGCGGCCAAACACGGTTATCGACCAGTCGCCGCGCGCCGGTGATATAGTGAAGGCCGGGCAGACGATTGCCGTCGTATTAAGCCGCGAGCCGCGCGAAGGCGAGTCGATCGCCCTCGTCGACGAAGCGCGTAACGAAGGGATCAGGCAGGACGCCGTGTCTGAAGTCACAACCCCCGCCGCCGCGTCGTCCGCGAACAGGAACGCAAACAGTAATGGCAGTCAAAACCAGCATCAGCGGAACAAGAACGCTAACAAAAACACGGCCAACAAGCATTTGAACAACCAGAATCTGAGTCACCGCAACGCCATTCGGGCCGCCGCCAATACGAACCTGAATCGCGCGAATGCGAACACGAACCGGAACGCCAACGCCGGCAATCGCAACGCGACCCCGGTGCGCCCGCCGGCAGTCGTGCCCGATGCAAATCGCCGCCCTCCGGCGACAACTCCATGACGACCCACGCGGCGCACACAGTTACGTGTCGGAGCTAAAGCAGTGGTTGATATAGCGCCATCAATTCTCGCAGCCGATTTTACACGCCTCGGCGAAGCCATCGCCGCCGTCGAGCGCGGCGGCGCAAGCATCGTGCATGTCGATGTGATGGACGGCCATTTCGTGCCGAACATCACCGTCGGATTGCCGGTCGTGCGTTCACTGGCGCGTGCAACCCGCTTGCCCCTCGACACGCATCTTATGATTTCCGAGCCGGGGCGCTACGCCGAACAGTTCGTCGAGGCAGGGGCGCAGATGGTCTCCGTTCACGTCGAGATCGATCCGCACCTGCACCGCACGCTGACCGCGATTAAAGCGAAAGGGGCGCAGGCCGGCATTGCGATAAATCCCGCGACGCCGCTGGCCGCGCTTGAAGAGGCGCTCGCGTTCGCGGATTTCGTGCTGCTGATGTCGGTCAATCCAGGCTTCGGCGGGCAGCATTTCATCCCGACATCCCTGGACAAACTTCGCCGTCTGCGCCGCATGATCGACGAGCGCGGGCTGAAAACGCGAATCGAAATCGACGGCGGAATCGATAAAAGTAATATCGCCGAAGTGGTCGCCGCCGGGGCGGAGATCATCGTCGCCGGGACGGCAGTCTTCGGCCAGGGGGACGCCGCGCGCGCGGTGCGCGAACTGCTCGACGCGACCGTGCAGTGGGTCTGAAGTTTCATTCCGTCCTAAGCGGTCGCCGGTTGGAACTACGTCTCTGAAGCTTACTTCCGAAATTCACATCGCAACTCGGCAATCTACAATCGCCGGTTGCGTGGAGGTTCTAAGAATGCGTTTTCGCTATTTTATTTTTGCCGTGGTGGCTGCGGCCCTGATCCTCAGCGGTGCCGTGC
>JACDEG010000020.1 GCA_013816505.1 Pyrinomonadaceae bacterium
GCTCAGAGAGAGTTGGAAGGTTTCCCCTCCTTCCGCATACGCATCATCAATGATGGGGATCGTGATGTTAGCCGTGGCCTGTCCGGCAGCAAATCGCAGGATACCGACCGTGGTCACATAGTCGCACCGCTCAGAGGCCAAACCATTGACGACGTCGCAGCGCAGCACCTGCCCGTCAGGTGTCGTCGCGTAGTCAACCGTCGCGGCGGCGGAAGTGTCGCCTGAGCGGGTGACTGTGATCTGGGCGTTGCCGGCGCCCTCAGCCACATTGAAGCTGGTCGCGTCGAACTGCACCGTGTTGGCGACGTCGTTGTCGGTGATCGTCAGGGTCGCGGTGCTCTGCGGGCCGAGGATCGCGCCGGTGGTCGGCACCGAGAGCGTGAGGGTAATGGTCTCGGTCGCTTCGCTGATGGTGTCATCAAGCACGGGGACGGTGAATGTCTGGCTGGTGACGCCGGCGGCGAACGTCAGCGTGCCGGACGTGGCGGTGTAATCGGAATCGGCGGTCGCGTCGGTGCTGCTGGTCGCATAGTTGACGGTGACGCTCTGCGTCGTGTCGCCGCCGCGCACGACGGTGATAATCGCCGTGGAATCCTGCTCATTGACGGTGTAGTTCGCCACGCTGAAGGCCAGCGCGCCGCCGCTGTTGACGGTGAGTTGGACGGTCGCGGCGGTGCTCGGCGCCGTGCCGTCTGTGGCTTGATAGGTGAACGAGTCGGGGCCGCTGAAGTTGAGGTTCGGCGTGTAGGTGAATGAGCCATCTGAGTTGAGCGTGAGGGTGCCGTTGGCTGGTGCGGTGACGAGCACAGCGGTGCGCGTCGTTGAGTCAACATCGGTGTCGTTGGTCAGGATGCCGGGAGCAGCAACCGTCAACGTAACGTTGGTCGGTGTGGCGTAGCTGTCGTTGACGGCGATTGGCGCATCATTGACCGGGTTGACGGTCAGGGTGAAGGTCTGCGTCGCGGTACTGTACCCGCTTTGTCCGTCGTTGGCGGTGATCGTCAAAGTCTGCGTGCCGCTCTCGTTAGTGATGGCGGTGATGCTGACGAGTCCGGTCACAGGGTTGATCGAAACATTAACGAAGGTGACGCTGGCGGGTGAGAGGGTGTAGGTGACGGTTTGCCCGGCTTCGTTGGCTGGCACACTGGTCGGAGAGACGGAAACGGTTTGGGTGGTGGAGAAGTCTTCGTCGACGGTGACTGAAGTCGGCGAGACGGCGAAGGTCGGCGCATCGTTAATCGCCATAACATTGATCTGGACGGTCGCGATGTTGCTCGACGCCGTGCCATCGGAAGCTCGGTAAGTGAACGTATCGGTGCCGTTGAAGTTGAGATTAGGCCTGTAGGTAAAGGCCAGCGTGCAGGACGAACTGCCGCCCCCTTGCGTAGTGCAGACGGGCGTACTGATTGTGCCGAGCGTGCCGCTCGTCGGCCCGCCGGTAATCGCGAAAGTCAAATTGTCGCCATTGGCGTCGGTGCCGGTGAGTGTGATGTGGACGCTCATGTCTTCCATCGTCGTGGTCGAGTTTGGGGCGGTGGAGACTTGCGGCGCGGCATTAACAAACTCGAATGCGCCGATGTCGTCAGTGGCGGTGCCATCTCCGTCGCCGTCAACCGGACGGATGAAGCCGCGCTGATCGGCACTGAGTGCCGTGTTGCCTCGGTCAATCGCCGGACTGCCCGCAAGCAGTGCGCGCGTCAAGGTTGCTCCGCCGTTGTTCCGCAAGGAACCGAGTCGCGGGTTGATGGGAGTTGTGCCTGTGCCGACTTGATCGTTGTTCATGCCGTTGGTGAAGCCTGTGGCGGTGCCATCGGCGTTGCCGATCAGGTTGTGGCCTCCGCTCGTTAAGGCGGAGTAGGTGTAGAGGTCAGGGCCGGTTGGCGCCGTGTTGAGGGCGACGATGGTGTTGCTCAGAGTGACAGTGCCGCCGTTGATGATGCCGCCGCCGAAACTAGCAGCGTTACCGCTGATGGTACTGCTGGTGACAGTCAGTGCGCTGATATTGATGATGCTGCCGCCGCCATACAGAGCGGAGTTGTTGCTGATGGTGCTGTTGGTGACAGTCAGTGGGCCGTTGTTGCGGATGCCGCCACCAAACGGAGCAGAGTTGTTGCTGATGGTGCTGTTGGTGACAGTCAGTGTGCCCTCGTTGAAGATGCCGCCGCCGTTGTCGCTGCTTTTACCGTGGCTGATCGTCAGGTTGTTGATGCCGACGATTGCGCCGCCCGCGACGTGGAAGACGCGGACGGCGTTGCCGCCGCTCACCGTCACATTGCCCGCCTGCGTGTTGCTGATCGTCAGGTTGGTCGTGAGGTCGGGCAACACGCTCGTTAAGATGATGGTGCCGGTGACGCTGAAGGTGATTGTGTTTGCGCCCGGGAAGGCGTTGGCCGCCGTGATCGCTTCGCGCAGAGAGCAATCCGCGTCGCATACGCCATCGTTAGTGTCGGCAATCTTCGTGACGACGAACGTTGTGCCGGTGCCGTTGAACTCGAATGCGCCGATGTCGTCAGTGGCGGTGCCATCTCCGTCGCCGTCAAGTGGACGGGGGAAGCCGCGCTGGTCGGTAGTGAGTGCCGTGTTACCTCGGTCAATCGCCGGGCTGCCTGCAAGCAGTGCGCGCGTCAAGGTTGCTCCGCCGTTGTTCCGCAAGAGGCCGAGTAACGGGTTGATGTTAACTTGGTCGCCGGTTGTCGTGGTCAAGGGCGAGCCAGTGTTGTCACCGATCAGATTGTAGCCTCCGCTTGCGAAAGGGTTGGTGTAGCTGTAGAGATCAGGGCTGGACAATCCCGTGTTGAGGGCAACGATGGTGTTGCTCAGGGTAGCCGTGGTGCCGTAGTTCAAGATACCGCCGCCGAAGTTAGCAGCAGCGTTACCGCTGATGGTGCTGCTGGTGACAGTTAGTGTGCCGTCGTTGCGGATGCCGCCGCCTCTACTGTTACTGGCAGAGTTGCCACTAACGGTGCTGTTGGTGATAGTCAGTGTGTTGCGGCTATAGATGCCGCCGCCATCGTAGAAACTGGCTGAGTTATCACTGAAGGTGCTGTTGGTGACAGTCAGTATGCTAACGTTGAAGATGCCGCCGCCGTAGTAAATAGCAACGTTACCGCTGAAGGTGCTGTTGGTGACGCTCAGTGGACCGCCGCTGTTGATGCCGCCGCCATGATAAGCAGAGTTATTGCTGATGGTGCTGCTGGTGACAGTCAGTATGTTAACGTTGAAGATGCCACCGCCGAAGCTACTGGCAGCGTTATCGTTGATGGTGCTGTCGGTGACAGTTAGTACGCCGTTGTTGAAGATGGCGCCGCCATACTGAGCGGAGTTATTGCTGAGGGTGCTGTTGGTGATATTCAGTGTGCCGTTGCTATAAATGCCGCCGCCATAATCATTGGTAGCATTACCGTTGCTAATCGTCAGGTTGTTGATGCCGACGGTGGCGCGGCCCGCGACCACGAAGACACGGGAGGAGTTGTTGCCGCTCACCGTCACGCTGCCTACTTGTGTGTTGCTGATCGTCAGGTTGGACGTGAGGTCGGGCATTACGTTCGTCAAGGTGATGGTGCCGGTCACGCTGAAGGTGATCTTCTCCGCGCTCGGATCGGCGTTGGCCGCCGTGACCGCTTCGCGCAGCGAGCAATCCGCGTCGCATACGCCATCGTTAGTGTCGGCAATCTTCGTGACGACGAACGTTGTGCCGGTGCCGTTGAACTCGAATGCGCCGATGTCGTCAGTGGCTGTGCCATTGGCGTCGCCGTCAACCGGACGGGTGAAGCCGCGCTGGTCAGTGGTCAGTACGCTGTTGCCTCGGTCAATCGCGGGGCTGCCGGCGAGCAGTGATTGCGTCAAGGTTGATCCGCCATTGTTCTGCAAGGGGCCGAGTCGCGGGTCGATGGGGCTTGCGCCTGAGCCGACTTGATCGTTGTTCGGGCCGTTGGTGAAGCCTGCGCTACCGTCGGCGTTGCCGATCAGGTTGTAGCCCGCGCTGGTGAAAGGGTTGTTGCCGTAGAGATCAGGACCGGTCGGTGCTGTGTTGAGGGCGACGATGGTATTGCTCAGGGTGGCAGTGCCGTTGCTGCGGATGCCGCCGCCGTAATCAGCAGAGTTGCCGTTGAAGGTGCTATTAGTGACGCTCAGTGGACTGCTGCTGCTGTTGGAGATGCCGCCGCCGCCAGACCGAGCAGAGTTATCACTGAAGGTGCTGTTGATGACAGTCAGTAGACCGTTGTTGTGGATGCCACCGCCGTTCTGAGCAGAGTTACTGCTAAAGATGCTGTTGGTGACGGTTAGTGTGCCGTACTGATAGATGCCGCCGCCGTCGCCGCCAGACCGAGCAGAGTTGCCGCTGAAGGTGCTGTCGGTGACAGTTAGTGTGCCACCGTTGCTGCGGATGCCGCCGCCATATTCAGCAGAGTTGCTGCTGAAGGTGCTGTTGGTGACAGTTAGTGTGCCGGTGTTGTTGTTGAAGATGCCCCCGCCGACGTAACCAGCAGAGTTGCCGCTAAAGGTGCTGTTGATGACAGTCAGTGTGCTGTTGCTGTAGATGCCGCTGCCGCCAAACTGAGCGGAGTTATTGCTGAAGGTGCTGTTGGTGACAGTCAGTGTGCCGTCGTTGTAGATGCCGCCGCCATAGAAGCCACCGTTACCGTTGCTGATCGTCAGGTTATTGATGCCGACGGTGACACCGCCCGTGACGCGGAAGACTCGGAAGGAGTTATTGCCGCTCACCGTCACGCCGCCCACTTGTGTGTTGCTGATCGTCAGGTTGGATGTGAGGTCGGGCATTTCGTTCGTCAAGGTGATGGTGGTGATGGTGCCGATTATGCTGAAGATGATCGTGTCCGTGCCACTGCCGGCGACACACTCCCCGGCGACGCCGCCCGAAGACGTGTCGGTGTTCGCGGCGGTAATCGCTTCGCGTAAGGTGCAACGACCATCGTTTGCCGTGATATCTACCACACTATTGACGGTTAAAGTCGCTGCTTGAACGCTTGCCGAAGCCGACAAGACGATGCCGAGCACGAGCGCCGCGCACGCGACGAAAGACATTTGAGTGAGGGATCGCATTAATGATTCTCCTGAGAGTTGAAGGGCAAAGCTTCCGCGGGTGGTTTCCACGGTTTAAGATCGCAGATGTGTGAGGACCCGACCGCCACTTCGGGTCGGTTGGTCACACGGGAAAGATGTAAACGCACGGGATTCGCTGCTGTTTAGAGGACATCAAGTGTTCTTCGGCAACACGTTGAAACAGCAGAGGTGGATGGTTCGGCTGAGTTCGCGACTTTAGTTACAGGCTGAGGATAGTTCTAACGAGGTGCTCTTTCCATTTTGCAACTGGTTCTGTCTCGGATTTGATGAAATGAGTAGCGTGATGCTCAAGCAGCTCAGACCTTGCTAAACATAATTCCTAAAAACACTTCCAAGAGAATGAAACTGCGCCGGACATTATCGCCACCGCGCGGGCGGTTCTCGACGCACGTCGTGTGGACGTTCGCGGCGCGCGTGTTGATGGCCGTTAACAGCGTCATCACCGGGATCATCATCGCGCGTTGGCTTGGTGCGGGTGGCCTTGGCGTCTATGCCGTGCTGAGCGTCGCGGTGGCGAACGCCGTTCAGTTTGGTGGCGCGGGGCTGGCGTCGGCCAACGTCTATTTCATCGCGCGCGAGCGCCAACATCTCGCGCCGGCGGCGCTGAACACACTGGTCTTCTCGGTCGTGACCGGCGGCGCGCTCGCTTTGATCGTGGTCGGACTCGCGGCGCTTAAGCCGGCGCTGTTCGGAGACATTCCGCTCGGACTCTTAGCTGTGGCCGTCGCCGCCACACCGTTTCACCTCATCAGCTTGTTAAGCCTGAACATCTTTCTGGTCGAAGGGCGCGTTGATCGATATGTTCTGCTGGACTTGCTCGGCCAGTCGTTCATCCTGATAAACGCCGTGCTCGTGCTGCTCGTCTTCGGGGCGGGCTTGCGGCAACTCGTTTTTTTGAACACGGTAACGCTCGTCGTCGTGGGCATCGGCATCGCGTGGGTGATGTACCGGTACTTGAAAAAGCAGGGTGTCGTGGCGGCATGGCGTCTTGATGTGGGACTGTTCAGACGCATGATGCGCTACGGCATCAAGTACAACGTGCTGATGATCGCGACGATGCTGGTTCTACGTGCGGATTTACTGATCGTCAATGTGTTCCGCGGCGCGACCGAGGCGGGCGTCTACTCGGTCGCGTCACAGGGGGCGTTGATGCTGTTGATGCTGCCGACGGTGATCGCCTCTCTGCTGTTTCCGCGTGTCGCCGCCGAGCGTGACGCGGCGGGAAAGATGACATGTCGGGTGACGCAGCAGACGGTGCTCGTCATGCTGATCGCCTGCCTTGCGGCGGTGCCGGCGAGCTTCGCGCTGCCCGTGCTTTACGGTGCGTCATTTGCGGATTCAACGATTCAACTGTTGATCTTGCTGCCAGGCGTGTATCTCTTCGGCCTTGAATCAATTTTGGTGCAGCACTTCGTCGGCACCGGTCTGCCCCGCGTCATTCTTCTGTTCTGGGCAGCGACAGTGCTGATCAGCATCGTGCTCAACCTCGCGCTCGTGCCGTTGTTCGGCGCGCGCGGGGCGGCTGTTTCATCGACCCTCAGCTACTCGTTGATCTTCACGTTGGTGATCGTCTACTTCCGCGCCCGCACCGGAAACTCGTTCGCGTCAATATTGCTACCTGACATGACACAGGTGCGCGAGTTGATTGCGCTACTCCGACCTCAGAACTTTCTCTCCCGGCGTGTGTGAGTCGTGAACATAACGGCGCTCCGGATCGAATAACTTTCGCTCAGTTATTTCTCATTGATCTTCTCTCTGCGTGCTCAGCGTTCTCTGCGGTGAACCTTTTCAGTCGCATCAGGGAATGTGGCGGCGCTCGTCCGTGACGTAGACGTAATTGAATTTGGAAAGTTGAGAGTCACCGCAGAGCTTGTACCCAGACTCGTGCAGGTAATCATTGACCGCCTCGAATCGTTCATCGAAAGCTTCGACCATGATGACGCATCTGTTTTTAGCGAGACAGTTTTTCATTCCCCGCAGGACGGATAGCTCGTGCCCCTCGACATCAATTTTGACGGCGATGTTTTGACCTTCCAACTGGATCAATGCATCGACCGTTTGGGTCTGCACCTCGACGCCGCTGCCGGTGTGTCTCTCCGGATTGAAGATCAGCGAGTTGGCGCCAGTGTTGAATTTGCCGGACTCGTTGCGGTTCGGCTCTGACGCCGTGTGCAGAGTGCCCAGTCCCGGTTCTGCGGAGAGCGCGAGGTGGTAGGCGGTAACCTTGTCGTGCCGGCGGTTGAGAAAGATGTTGGCCGTCAACTGCGCGTAATTTCTCGGATCGGGTTCGAAGGCGTAGACTTTTCGCACTCGTGAATGCGCGGCGAGGGGCACGGTGTAAACTCCGATGTTAGCACCGACATCAATGAAGTAACGGCAGTCATACTGTTCGACGCACCGCGTCAGAATCATGATGTCATGCTGTTCGTACGAGCCTTCGAGGAACATGCGGCAGTCGATGTAGTTGTCCAAGTCGAGCAGGAAGCGGTTCCCGAATGCGTCCGCGCTGATGTTCATTCCGGAGACGTGTTTCATCGCGTAGGCGATCAGGCTGCCCCGCCCTTTTTTGAACGGGTAGTTGCGAATTAGAAATCGAACGAGATGTTTATTCATCAGCGCGGCGACCCGGCACGGTTTGGCACGAAGCGTCTGTCGTTAAGATAAGTGAAAACCTCCGTCATCCAAATCGAGCCATCGGAGAATGGCGCAGCGATGATTGAGTGGCGAAGGTGGGCATTTTTAACACAGAGACACGGAGGCCACACAGAGAGCACAGAGAAAGGCAAATACGTTTAGTTTTCTCTGTGACCTCTGTGTCTTCATCTCTGTGTCTCTGTGTTAAGTCTCCTGTCCCAGTCTCATATGCTCTGATTTAGAGATTCATCAAACGCCTTACCGTCGGCATGAAGAAAAAGATTATCTTGCTGGGGCCGTACCCGCCGCCGTATGGTGGGGTGTCGATGTTCGTCAGCACGCTGTTTGAACTCCTCCGGAATCGCGGTGTCAGGCTGTGGGCGTACGGCGACACTGAGATCAAAGCGCCGGGCGTCCAGTTCGTCAAGTACAGACGGCTCGGCATCATCCCGCTGCTTATCAGGGACGCCGGCCACAGTCGCATCGTCGACTCTTCCCACTTCCTGCTCGAATATCCGAGTAAGATACTGGTGCCGCTCTGGGTGATGTCGAAGGCGCTGCTCGGCTTCGAGTGGGTGAAGGTGATTCACGATGGGTCGCTTCCGGCGCGCTACGGTGGGTTCGGCCCGCTCCAGAGATGGCTGTTTCGCCTGGCGGCGAAGTTCGTCACAAACTTCATCGTGGTCAGCGAAGATTTAGCACTGTGGCTGCGCCACGAAATCAACGTCGAACAGAAAGTCTCAATCATTAAAAGTTTGCTTCCGCTTCCCTCTCACGCGGCTGACGATGTGCTGCCCGCCGAAGTTGAAAAGTTGATCGCGCAGTATAGCAAGCGGGTCTGTTCCGCGGGGGTCTTCACCCCGGAGTACGGATTCAGACAGATCGCTGACAGTCTGGAGAAAGTCCGACAGGAGTTGGGAGAAAACCTGTGCCTCGTCCTGCTCGACGGCGCGTTCGCGTGCGACCTCGATTATCGTTCCGATGTGTTGCGGCAGCGGGAGTGGATCACTGTTTTAAAGAACGTTCCGCACCCGCAGGTGCTACAGATCATGAAGCGCAGCGACCTTTTCGTCAGGGGAGTGTGTTTCGAGAGCTACGGCCTGTCGCGCGTCGAAGCGATGTGGTGCGGACTCCCAGTCGTCGCGACGAGGGTCGGGGAAACGCGCGGGATGCTGCTTTATGATTACGGCGACGAAGAAGAGTTGACTCGTCAAATCAAGCGGGCGTTAACGGATTCGTCGGGGCTGGAGGTTGAGGCGTGGGCGGCAACATTCCGGCGCGAGGCGGAAGAAAATTTGCGCGCGCTAATGAACGCGATAGACCCGGAGGCGGGCGCCGGCCCGGAGTTATCAAGCGCTTCGGATTCAGCGCAAGCGGAGTGATTGTGAGTTCCGTAAAAATGTCGGGTGATAGAAGGCGGGTCAGGACCGGGAGCGCGAGCGACCCAGTGGCCGGTCAGTGACAGAACCCGGTCGCTACTGCTCCCGGTCCTGACAGGCCATCGACTTCTTGCTGTCGCTTCCATATAACTTTCTCCGCGTTGAAGGATAGCCGGGAGTGCCTTGCCGTGCTGTGCGAAGTGAAGGGCCGGAGGTAGTGAGACTGTTGCCTCCGGCTCGTGGCGGGATTTATTCAGGATCGCGCGGGTCGTTAAAGAGTCCGGTCAGCCTGATACTGCCCTGCCCGAACTGCGGGAAGTTGGGGGTCATGCGATTGCCGGGGTCGAGATTCGAGGCAGTGCTGTCCGGCGGGAAGATAATCAGCGAATTGAGAAATTCAATCACGCGCGCCTGCTGGCGGGGCGAGAGCGCGGCGAAGGCGTCGCGCGCGGCCTGCGCCTCGCCGCCGTGACGCAGAATTACTTCAGCGAGATTGATGCTGCGCCCATCGTGACCGTACGGCGCAGTTGAGCCAACACCCCACAGCGGCGTCGTCAGGAACTGCGTGTGCATCGTGCCGTCGTAGTTTCGTTCGTGGAAGTTCGGCCCCAGGTCGTGGCGCTTGAAATCTGTGAAGATGTTTCTGACGAGGAAGGGATTCAACTTCGGCGACTTCAAAACGGGGAAGCCGCTGCGGTCATCGTTCTGATTAAAGAGCGGCGTCGCCGTCGCAAAGAGATTGTTGAAGATGCCGTTGTCCGGATCGTAAGCGGTTTCCACATCGGCCACCCGACGATCACGATTGATGAGCAAGTCCGGGACGTGACACTGCGCGCAACCGATCTGCTGAAAAGTTTCGCGCCCGCGTTTAGTAAAACTGGTCTGCTGGTATGTCGCCGGTTTGAAGTAGTTGAGTAGGTAAAACTCCATGAAGTCAATAATGCTCGCCGGAAGTTCGTTCGCTACGCCGTCGTTATCAGAGTCCTCCGCCGGGTTGTCGGTGGGCGGCGCTTTGATCTGATCCTGTGCGCCATCGAGTATCATCCTGGCGGGTGTCGTGATACGTGCGCCGTTGTGCGCGCTCATCAGTTCGGGATCAACCGCCTGCATGCCCATCTCGTCGTTAAAGGCTCCGACGATGAACTCGCGAATCGAGATCGTACCCCCATGATGAAAGAACGGCTTGACGCGCAAATCCGGGTCAACGCCGCTAACCTGCGACGTGTCCACCGAACCGTCGGGGCGCGCCGTGATGTTGCCATAGTTGATCTCTTTGCTCATCAGATGCTTTGTGACGCGACGATTCCGCTGTTGTGCCTGTGCGACGGCCTGCGCGCGAATCTGCCGCAGTTCCGTCGTGATCTCGTCAGCCAGCATTTCCTTCAGACCGAGACCGAACAGGTGCGGCGCGTCGCGGCTGTCTGGCCGAGTGACAACATCGCCGCCAACACCACCAGACCCGTGCGGGCGACCATGACATGTTGAGCAACTATCGGACAGTCCGGCGCCGAGCGCCAGATTCGTGTTGATGTCGCCGACGCCATCGCCCGCGAGCGGCCCGACGCCCTGCGTGCGCAGGAACTTCCGCTGGAAGATTTGTCGCCCGCGCCGTATCCCGCGAAACGGATCGCGCGCGATAATAAATGCGGAGGACTCAGGCGTCAGCGCATCGCCGCGCCCCGCGCCGATCTGTTGTGGCAGCGATTTGGCAATGCCGAAGTTGCCGACGTTCGGATTCTGCGTGCGGTCAATCATCTGCGCCAGCACGGGCACAGCCTGCCACGCCGCGACGCCGCACAAAAAAAGCAGGAGGGTCGTAAGTTTCAATCTCGATAGCGATTTCATGTGAGGTCTTCCTTTCGAGACATAAGGGCATAGGGCGAGGCAGTTGTCAGTGTGGAAGCATCTGCCGCTCAGGCAGACGAGCGCGTCACCTTGCGCAGGACAAAGCCGCAAACGCGCTTCCGCGACTTCTTCATTTCGATAAGACATTTCGAGAAAAATATTTCATCAGCGGGAGAGGCGCGTCAGTACCCGGAGCGGTAAAGACGGGGTGAGGCTGCGCGTCATCGCTCAAGTCGAGCACCGGCAGTGATGACCTGGTCGCTACCGCTCCCGGTACTGACGTGTCCTGTCTTTAGCGTTTGCCGTCTAAGTTAGCCCACTCGCCGGATTGGATGAAGTTGGCCCAGTAGAAGGGATGAAGTTGTTTGTTGCGCTTCAGCATGTCGAGCTGCACTTGGCGAAGAGCCGCGCCGCGCCCCATCTCCTGCTTAAGATTCTTGTAATATTTCGTCATCAACTCGCGCGTCGAGTAATCGCTGGCGGGCCACAGACTCATCACCAAAGATTCTGCGCCGGCCAGCACGAAGGCGCGGCGCAAACCGTAAACCCCTTCGCCGTTTCGCACTTCGCCGAGACCCGTATCGCACGCGGATAAGACGACCAATTTCGTGCCCCACAAATTCAGACCAGACGCTTCGAGGGCGGTCAGAATGCCGTCGTCGTTGTTGCCAGTGCGCAGATTAGCACCCGCCAACGCCAACCCCGAACGCAACAACGGATTCTCAATTTTGGTGTTGGCGTCGATACCGCGTGTCGCGACTTGTACGTTGGTGGCGGCTGCGCCTACAGTGTTTTGCAAGAAGAAGCCATGCGTCGCGATGTGCAGAACGCGCGGCGCGGCGACTTGCTTGAGCGTGGATTCGGTCGCCTGCTCGCCGGTCAACAAGTGCGCGTCGGGAAAGAGCGTGTGGATCGAGCGCGCCTCCTGCGCCGTGCCGCCGAGCGACGCAAAATAAACCTCGGACAGATCACGCGCGGCGGTCACGCTCCTGCGCCGGTCGTTCGGCGTGGTCGGTTTCCTGACTGCATTCGTTTTGGCTATCTGCTCGGTGACGGGTTCGCCGAATGATGGGTTGGCAATCACCAACGATTTGCTTTTGCTTGCGCGCGCCACTTGCATCCGCAACAGATCGCGCCCGCTGGTCAGATATGCGAAAGAATAACGCTCAATCAAATAACGTTCCTGCTCATCAACCAATGCTTCAAACGGAATGAGGTTGAGCGCGCCGTCAGGCGAGACGAGCAATTGTGTGGCGTTGCCAACCAGCGCGCGGACGGGCTGCATCACCTTTTCATCAAGGGAGCGAGCCAGTTCGCGCGCGTCGCGCCTCGATGGGTCGCGCAACGCTTGACGCAGCGCGTCAACGGCGCCGTCAATCACTTTTGCCTCACCTAAATCCTTCCCCTGCGGAGCGCCCTGCCGGCGCACGACGTAAGCCACGTAGCGAGTCTCCCCATATGCTTCGCTGGTGCTTTCCGCCTTCGGATCGAACGGGCGATAAGCCGCGAATTCCACCAGCGCGGCGCCCGTCGGGATCGCGGCCTGCACAGCCTCCAGCGTGATGGGCTGAGACTGGGCGCGGAATTCCGCGCTATCCCGGCTGATCTCAGCTTCGAGCTTCTCTTTTTTCTCCTCCAGGTCTTTGACCGCTTTCTGATGCTCCTCTGGCGACATTTTCTGTGGACCATTCAGCACGAGTCGCGCCAGTTGCGTTGTGGTTTCATTCAACTGATCCAGTAGATTCCGGTCTTGCGTGTCGGAGTGCTGCCGCACAGCGGCGAGCGTGTCAGTCATCGCGTCGAGCAAGCGCCCTTTGCGCTGCAACAAGACGAGGGCGGCCTGTGTGCTCGCTTCCGCGGAGCCCGGCGCCAACTGCATGTTAAGAGAAATCGCCCTGTCAGTCCGCGATGAAACCGTGTCCAGAAAAGCGCGTTTCTGGCGTTCAGAGCCGATGACCAGATTCAGCGCAATGCCGGTTTCAAGCGCAGCATCCACGCGTGACTGAAATTTGATCGCGTTCGCAAGATCGCCCATCGCCGCGTAGGTTCTGGCGATATTGCCGAGGGACACAACGGTGACCCATTGAAAGGGGCCGGCGGTCCGCTCCAATATTTTGAGTGAGCGAAGATGTATTTCCAAAGACTTTGCGTAGTCGCCTTTCGCGCGATAGAGGTTGGCGATATTGATCAGGTTCGCCGCGACGTCGCGGTGTTCAGTGCCGACGCCCTTCTCCCTGATTGAAAGCGCACGCAAGTAATAGTTCTCCGCCTTGGCGTAGTCTTTCCTCTCGCGCGCGATGACGCCAAGATTTTGCAGAACATTAGCAAGATCAAGATGCTCCGGCCCGAATAGTTTTTCCCTGACTGCCAGAGAACGCTGCAAAAACTGTTCGGCCCGTTCGTAGTCCCGTCTTTCGAGGTAATGCACTCCGAGGTTGTTCAGCACTACGGCCAAAAGAGAATCCTCTGTCCCAAGGGTTTTTTCCGCTATCGTCAAGGCGCGCTGGAAGAGTTGTTCCGCCTTTGCCGTATCGCCTCTGTCATCATGAAGTTCCCCTAGGTCCTGTAAACAAAGAGCAACCTGCGGATGTTCCGGCCCAAGGTGCTTCTCGCTGACCTCAAGCGCCCGATTGAACAGCTTGTCTGCTGTGGCGACATCATTCGTATTATGGTACGCAAGCCCAAGCCGGTTGGTAACATAAGCGGTCTGTGGATGATCAGGCCCAAACTCTTTTTCCAAAATCGCGAAGGCGCGCTCGTATAGCGGTTTCGCCTTCGCATTATCAACCTTAGCGTGATAGCTATTCCCTAGTCCGGCGATCAACAGCGCGACATAAACGTGATCGGCCCCCAGCACTCTTTCGGCAATCGCCAACGCGCGCTCGACTAACGGACGCGCTTCATCGTACTTGCCGACACGGTGCAGCCGTGCGAATTGCGTCTGGAGCTTTCGCGCTTCCTGTAATGAGCGGTCGTCATCCGTTGCGGCGCGCGTTTCGGTGACGCGAATCTCATAAAAGCCTGCCGGCACGCCCTTTAGTTTCGCTTTGACCACCAACATGTAAGCGCCGGTCGTGTCCGCCACGAACGCTATTGTCTCTTTGCCTTGATTTCTGATTTCGCCGTCAAACTCCGTGATTAACTCGTTATCCGTTCCGAGCAACTCGACGACGACATCAATGCCGCGCTGCTCAAGGCTGACAGTGGCGTGTTGCCCTTGAACCAGTCTTATTTGATAACCGTGAGTCTGCCGGCTGCTCAGTTGACGTTCAATCGGTTTACCCGATTCAAGCATTGTGAGCTGCGGCGTGCTCTGCGCCACTGCGCCTTGTTGTGGCCGTGGTGATCGAATTAAAGGTGAGCGATGGCCGGACGCTTGTGCGTTCAGGCCGTGAGCCAACAGAGCCCAGAACAGCAGCAATAAAAGAAGCGCGTGACGCAGTCTTTTTCGAGGCCAATAGTTTGATCTCAGACGACCGATTATCCGTTTGAACATCATCTCACTCTACGATGTGGTGTGGTGGTGGAGCTTCCTAACCGCCGGGTTTGATAGGCTATTGTTTCACAACTCTGAACGGATAATCACCAACAATTTCGGACACACCGTTTCCCGAAACGCCTGTGGCTCGCAGCACGTAAGCTTGCGACCTTAATAGACCGGTGCGAAAACTGATGCTGAGAATTTTACCGTCGCCGGTTGCTTGTGCCCTCAGCTTACTGCTGCGCCACAAGGTTTGATTGCCGGACGGATTGAGGAGCGAAACACGGTAGGTAGGATGATCGCCGGGTTCGAGGTTCAGCCGCATCGCCACACGATTGGTTTGAGCCGGGATGGAGACCGTCGGCATTTGTTCCACGCCGCGCATCTGCGGGGCCAGAGTGAATGAAGCGATGCTGACCCCGCCTCGTGGCGATGACCGCTGTTGTTTGGGCGAGCGTTGCTGTTCACTTCGTTGCTGTTCACGTGCCGGTTGTTGTTTTAGCGCTTGCTCCACGCGCTCGCCTTCTTCACGCGCCCGCGCTAACTCTTGTTCTGTCGCTGCAGTAGTTGCGCGCTGTCTTTCGATGTCCTTTGGCAGTTCCTGTTCGCGCTGTCCGGGCACACCTTCCCGCGCCGGCGTCTGAGACACTTGTTGACGCAGACGCATATTATTAAGCGCCAGCCAAACACTCGCGACACACAACACCAAAATCACGGCGGCGAAGCCCCATTGCAACGCCAAACGCGGAGTGGTGAAGACGCTCAACGCCGAGCGCCATCCCGCACCCTTTCGCTTCGTCGCAGATTCGGCAGTATTTTCCGCGCGAACTCCTACCTCTTGAGCGGTGGCATTTGTCTCCGCCAGTAATTGGAAAGCGCGCGCGAACTTCACTTGCTCGCGTCTGAGGGGCGAGGCCAGATAGTAAGATTCGATTTGTTCTAACGCCGCGCCGGTAAGTTCGCCCTGAACGTAGGCATCAACCAAATCTTTCTCGCCGGCACTCAATGCGGCTGCAAATTCGTCGTCAGTAACACTCAACTCATCCAAACGCTCGGCCTCAACATCGGGCAAAGCGCCGAGCAGATACTGAGTAATAACTTGCTCGTTGTATGTCTGATTGTTCATCCTGAATAGCCGCAAAACAAACTCGCCCCAAACTTATTAGACAATATTTGAAAAGTATTTCATTTTGCGCCAACACACTGCCGGACACAGGTTTCGAGTTTATCGCGGATGCGGCACGCGCGAATGCTCAATGCATTCATAGTTATGCCCAGTCTTTCGGCCAGTGCACGACGATTCTCAATCTTGGTCCGTTCCTTTCCCGTGTAGTACCCGATAATAATCTCGCAGTTCGACGGTGCTAACTTGCCGATGCATTGCTCAAGGCAGTGCAGCATCTTCTCTTCAATCTCTTTTTCGTCGTCAGCCTCACCCGTCGCAAAAGTATTGATGTGTGACTGTCGCCGCAAATCATCAAGCGCCACGCTACCTTTCGATGTTCCGCGCAGACACTCCATGAAGACAAAGCGAGCGACTATGTAGCAGTATTTCGCGGGGGCCTCGCTTTCGATAACGCCTTCTTCTTCGAGCCGGCGAGCGACGCGGTTTAAGGTTTCATCGGCAAGTTCGTCGGGGATTAAACAGTTCTTGCGGTCGAAGTACATGACCAAACGCTGCCGCATCTCAAGATACTTTCGCCCATCGGAATCGGCGCCCTCATCCAGCCAGTTGAGGAGTTGGTAGAACGCACGCGGAGTGAGCCCCCAGTCTTTCTTCTGCTCCGACATATGCACAGAAAGCTCGTTCATTTGTTCACCAATCTAATCAGAGCGGACGAGATTATGGACACTGACTCAACACAGAAGGCCGAAGGCAAAACGCAGAAGGCCGAAGGTGGCATAGAGCACACCGAAGCAGCCTTGACGTGTCAACGTCTAACTCTCTGTGTCCTGTGTATCTCTGTGTTAAAGATTTCCCATCTCTCCCACACGACCATCGCCCTTCCATTTTCTGAGTTCTCTATTTAGTGTCTTGATTGTCGTTGTGCCCAATCATAAAGCTGATGCTCGACATCAACGCGAGACTCGTTCTTTCGCCCCTCCGGGGCTTCGAGTTGCGGGGCGGCACGGTTCCCACGGCTTACGTTGTGGGCTACTATTATGTTGCCCCTCCGTGGCTTGAGAGTACTGATGTTCCATGCTCGTAAATCTCTATTCAGTTCGAGCAGTCTTGATCCTTAACCGTCTGCCTCATTTTCGGGGGTCGTTAAACTGACAGGGTGATGTGTAAAGAGCTACCATCAGAACATTCGCGAAGGATGCATCGCTCGCTTGAGCACGTCACGCTGCCGAAGTGTCACAAAGAGGGAGTAGTAAATAATATGTCAGTTCAAATCAAGTCGCGCTACACGCTGGAAGAATACTTCGAGTTGGAGCGAGCCTCCGAAGAACGCTACGAGTATTTCAACGGCGAAGCATTCTGCATGAGCGGCGTCAGTCCGAGCCACGCGCAGATTGAAACCAATCTCATCACGGCGCTCAACACGAAACTGCGTGATCGAGGTTGCCGCGTCTTCCCGGCGAACCTGCGGGTCAAAGTCCCCGCCGCTCCGCCCTATCGCTACCCCGACGTGGTTGTACTGTGCGATTTGCCGGTTTACGAAAAGATCGGCGGCATCGAGACGTTGACCAATCCGACGCTGATTGTCGAAGTCCTGTCGCCATCCACCGAAGCTTATGATCGCGGCGACAAGTTCTCTTACTACAAATCCATCTCCGGCTTTCAGGAGTACCTGCTCGTCGCGCAGCACAGACCGCACGTGACGCAATTCGTCAAACAAACCGATGCTTTCTGGAGGCAGACGGAGGTGAACGACCTCGACGGCAGTCTTCATCTGCCATCTGTTGACTGTACGCTGGACCTCAACGAAATCTACCGCGACATCGAGTTCAACCAACCTTAAATGTTTTCAGGAAAAAGCCTGATTTGCTTCGGCGGCGAGGACTGGTGGTATCACCATCCGCATTCGAAGAACCACCTGATGCGCCGGTTCGCGCGCGCGGGCAATAAAGTTATCTTCGTCAACTCGATCTCGATGGGGCTGCCGAGTCTCGCGCACAAGGATTTGCTGCCGCGCGTCGTGCGCAAAGTCCGTAGCTACGCGAAGTTGGCGCGCGTGACTGAAGAGGGCATCACGGTCGTGTCGCCGGCGGCGCTCCCGTTCTTTGGCAGCGCGGCGGCGCGCGCAGTGAATCGTCACCTGCTGTCCGCGCAGATAAATTTGCTGGCGCGAAGTCGCGGCCTCGTGCGCCCCGTGTTGTGGATCGCGATTCCGACCGCCGCCGAGATGATCGGGCGGATGAATGAATCGCTCGTCGTCTATCAGGTCTCCGACAAGTACGACGCGAACACGATGGATCATGCGACCGACCCGGCGGCGATTCGGTTGATGCATGAACGGGCGCTCGACGCGGCGGACATCATCTTTTATTCGGGACGCAAACTCTTTGACGAAGCCGAGCGCGGGCGTGAGCGTTCGTATCTGTTGGAGCAGGCGGTTGATTTCGACCACTGGGCGCGGGTGACGGATGGCACGCTCGATGTCGCGCTGGAAATTGCACGGATTCCGCAGCCCCGACTCGGCTACTTCGGCGCGGTCGAGACATGGCTGGTCGATCAGGAATTGATTAAGCGCGCGGCGCGCGAGCGACCTACATGGCAGTGGGTTTTCATCGGCAATAAGTCGCGCGGGATGGAGATCGAGAGTCTGCCGAACACGCATTTCCTGCCGCCAGTCAGGTACGACGACCTGCCACGTTACGCCGCCGGCTTCGACGTATGCGTGCTGCCGTGGGAGACTGAGCAAGCGTTTACCAGTTACGGCTCGGCGATCAAGGTGCGCGAGTATCTCGCGACCGGAAAGCCCGTCGTCATCTCGCCGCTGCCTGAATACGAATTGATGAAGGGTGTGCTGCGCATCGCCCGCAGCCGCGATGATTTCCTGAGGTTGATTGAGGAAGCGCTGCAGGAGACGGGGACAGAAACGAAACGCGCTCGTCAAGCCGCAGTCGCCGACGGGACGTGGGACGCGCGCGCCGCGTGGGTTAGTGATTTGATTGAACGAGTGCTAATCGAAAAGGAGACCCAAAGCTTTCAGGTATGAAACAGATTCTGCAAAATCTTAAGACGGGTGAATTATCTGTGACGGATGTGCCGCCGCCGTTGGCTCAGCACGGGCGTGTGCTGGTGCGCGCGGCGGCGTCTTTAATCAGCGCGGGGACGGAGCGAATGGCCGTCGATCTCGGCCAGAAGAGCCTTTTCGGGAAAGCGCGCGAGCGGCCCGACCTGGTCAAACAGGTGATTCAGAAAGCGAAGAATGAAGGTCTGCTGAACACCTTCAACGCCGTTCGTGCCAAACTAAATTCGTCGAACGCGCTTGGCTACAGCGCGGCGGGAATCGTTATCAATGTCGGCGACGGCGTGACGGAATTTCGCGCAGGCGACCGCGTGGCGTGTGCGGGCGCGGGCTTCGCTTCACACGCCGAAGTTTTATCGGTGCCGAAGAATCTGTGCGTCCGTCTGCCCGCCGGCGTGGGCTTTGAAGAGGCGGCCTTCGGGACGCTCGGCGCCATCGCGTTGCAGGGCGTGCGGCTGGCCGATGTGACGCTCGGCGAATCGGTCGTCGTGATCGGCCTCGGGTTGCTCGGACAACTCACGGTGCAGCTTTTGAAGGCGAACGGCTGCCGCGTCTTCGGCGTCGATCTCGACCTCGCGAAAGTCGGATTAGCGCGGTCGCTTGGCGCGGACGATACGGTCGTCTCCGGCGAAGAAACAAAAAGAATCATCGTCGAGTGGAGCCGCGGGCGTGGCGCGGACGCCGTGTTGATTACAGCGGCGACTCCATCAAATCAGCCAATCGAATTGGCGGGCGAAGTCTCGCGCTTGAAGGGGCGCGTCGTCGCCGTCGGCTTGGTCGGCCTCGACATCCCGCGCAAAATTTATTTCGAACGCGAACTGGCGTTGAAGGTTTCGATGTCGTACGGGCCGGGGCGTTACGATCCCGAATACGAAGAGCGCGGCCACGATTACCCATTCGCGTACGTGCGTTGGACCGAAGGGCGCAACATCGAAGCCTTTCTTGATCTGGTCGCCGAGCGCCGCGTCAACGTCGAGCGACTGATCACGCACCGCTTCCCCGTAGAAGAGGGCGAGCGCGCTTACCAGTTGATTACAGGTGAAGCGAAGGAGCCGTACTTAGGCGTGCTGCTTTGCTATGACACGGCGCGCGAGCTTGAACGGCGGATCGAGAACAAACTGAAGACGCCCGCGAGTCGCCACGAGCGTCGCGCGTCGCGCGTGAGTGTCGGGTTGATCGGCGCGGGCAGCTACGCGCGGACGATGCTGCTGCCAAATTTTCGCGCGTCGGGCGCGGACTTCCGCTCTATCGCGACAGCTTCGGGCGTGTCGGCGCGCGACATCGGAGAGAAGTACGGCTTCGATAGTTTCGTCTCCGATGCCGAGGATGTGATCCGTGACGAGGGAGTGAATCTGATCGTCATCGCGACGCGCCACGATCTGCACGCGGAGCTTGCGCGGCGCGCGCTTGAACGAGGCGCGCACGTCTTCGTCGAGAAGCCTCTGGCCTTGAGCGACGAAGAACTGGACACGGTGCTTAACGCCGCCCGCTCGCCACACTCACCAGGGCAATTGATGGTCGGGTTCAACCGGCGGTTTTCGCCGCTGGCGCGCGCGGCCAGAGAATTCTTCGCGGGGCGGCAGGCGCCGCTTTCCATCGCCTACCGCGTCAACGCCGGGCGCATTCCGAAAGAGCACTGGATTCAGGACGCGCGCGAGGGCGGCGGGCGCATCATCGGCGAGGTCTGTCACTTTATCGACCTGATGCAGTTCTTGGTCGGCGCGCCGCCGGTGCGTGTCTACGCGGAATCAATCATCAGCCGCAACCAGCAGATCATCGACGAAGATTCGGTCTTCATCACGCTGCGCTTCGCGGACGGGTCGAACGGCTCCATCGCGTATCTGTCCGAAGGCGACAAGGCACTCGCGAAAGAGCGCGTCGAGATTTTCGCCGAAGGGCGCACGTTTGTGCTCGACGACTTTCGCCGCGCGTCTGCCTTTAAGAACGGGCGCGAAGAGAAACTCAAGCTGAGTAATCAAGACAAAGGGCAGGCCGACGAAGTGCGCGCGGTGTGCTCGATGGTTATCGAAGGCGGGCCGGCGCCGATCAGCTTAAGCGAACTGGCCGCGACGACACGCGCCACGTTCCGCATCAGAGAGTCGTTGCGGAGTGGGCAAGCGATGGAGATTAAGTCTGGAGTCTGAAGTCGAGAGTCTGAAGTCAAGAAAAGTTTTCGTTAATAGATTGATGATGACCGGTGGCTGAATATCTTGAGGTTGAATTGACTTCAGACTCCAGACTCCAGACTAATTCACTCATGTGTGGAATCGCAGGAATCATCGGTATCGCTTCTGACGCGCGCATCGGTGCGATGCTGCGGGAGATTGCGCACCGCGGGCGCGACGACGAAGGGGCGTGGACTTCCGGGGTGGTGGATGACGAAGGCCGCCGCGTCTGTCTGGGGCATCACCGGCTGTCGATCATCGACACGAGTGACGCCGGGCATCAACCGATGCGGTCGGCGGATGGTCGCTACGCACTCACTTTCAACGGCGAGATTTATAACTACCGCGAACTGCGGCGAGAGCTTCAAGCACTCGGCCAACAGTTTCACACGAACACCGATACCGAAGTGTTGCTCGCGGCCTTTGCTGAGTGGGGCGTGGACTGCCTGCCGCGCTTAAATGGCATGTTCGCCTTCGGTGTGTGGGATGAGCGCGAGCGCATGCTGACACTCGCGCGCGACCGTCTCGGTATCAAGCCGCTCTACTACGCGACGCCGCGCGAAGATGGGATGAACGGAGAGTCATTCGTCTTTGCTTCCGAAGCCAAAGCGATTCTCGCCTCCGGGATGGTCGAGCGTGCCGTCAATGTCGAGGGGCTTAATCAGTACCTGACTTTTCTGTGGACCCCTGATCCGCACACAGTCTATCGCGGCATCCACAAACTGCCGCCCGCGCACGTGCTCACACTCCGCGATGGCGACATCACCATGCGCGAGTGGTGGGACGTTTCGTTTGACGAGATTGAAGAGGGCAGGAGCGAAGCGTGGTGGCGCGAGCGCGTGCTGGAGATGTTGGAGCGCGTCGTGCAAATGGAGATGGTCGCCGACGTTCCGCTCGGGTCGTTCCTCTCAGGCGGCGTCGATTCGTCGGCTATCGTCGCGTTGATGAATCGCCACCGCGACGGGCGGCGCGTTTCGACCTACACTATTGGCATCGAGGCGGAGGACCTGCGCTATGACATCATTCCCGACGACGCACGTTGGGCGCGGCGTGTCGGCAAACTGCTCGACACCGACTACCATGAAATCATGCTGAAGCCGGATGTCGCCGACCTGCTGCCGAAATTGATTTATCACATGGATGAGCCGGTCGCTGACCCGGCGGTGATGACGAGTTACCTGGTGGCACAGGCGGCGCGCGAAACTCTGACGGTGCTGCTGTCCGGCGTCGGCGGCGACGAATTGTTCGCCGGATACCCGCGACACTTGGCGATGAAGCTGGCGGGTGCGCTCGATGTGGTGCCGCGAGGGTTGCGTCGTCCGGTGTTGGGCGCGCTCGCGCAAGGGCTGCCGGGTGGACTGCCGGGAAGATTTACCGCGCCGCTCAGGAATGCGAAGAAGTTTGCACGAAGCGCCGCGCTCGATTTCGAGAATCGTTACCTCGGGTTTGGCACATACTTCACCGATGAAGCGAAGCAGTCGCTGTACACCGACGAGATGCGCGAGGCGACGCGCGGCATGGACGCTTACCGCGAGCACCGCCGCCACTTCGCGCGTGTGCTCGCCGCCGCGCCGCTCAACCGACTCTTGTACGTTGACCTGAAGACGTTTCTGCCGTGCCTGAATCTCGCGTATACCGACCGGACTTCGATGGCGGTGACGCTCGAAGTACGCGTGCCGTTTCTCAATCACGAGTTGGTCAGCCTCGCCGCGCGGATGCCGCCCCATCTGAAACTGCGCGGCCTGAAACGGAAATATATTTTGAAGAAAGCGGCGGAAAGCTTGCTGCCGCGCGACGTGGTGTGGCGCAAAAAGGCGGGCTTCGGCGCACCGATTCGCGCGTGGTTGCGCGGCCCTCTGCGCCTGCTGGTTGAAGAGTTGTTGTCGGAAGAGACGGTCAGGCGGCGCGGCCTGTTTCGCCCCGCCGAAGTCCGCCGCGTGATCGACGCCAACCTCGCCGGGCGCGAGGATTACAATCTGCAAGTCCTGCAATTGCTGACGCTGGAAATGTGGCAGCAGCGGTTCATGGATTGATGTTCGCGAGAATACCGTGCGCCGATAAAATATCAGCGCCGCTCGATTATTTATTCAAGCGTTGATCGTTCAAGCACGGAGCGAAACGATCAAAGAGTCAGCTTCATGATTTAAGAGGAGGCGTCTTTAACTTTGCTCATACGCCTTCAGGAACTCGTCGCGTGGAATGCCGGCTTGCGTGCAGATTGTGCGTAACGTCGAGCTTTTCAGGTGTGCATGGTTCGGCATCGTCAACTGCGCCTGCGTTCCGTCAGCATTGTCGCGCACCATCGCGATATGCTCCCGCTCGCGCACCACCCGGAAGCCAAGCAGCCCGAATGCTCGTACCACTCTGCTCTTCGGCGCGTCAACCGGGAACTTCGCCACTAGGCCGCCACTCCCGCTTCTGCCACGAAAGCTTCGAGCACGGGCGACTCGCTCTCCAAAGCTTCAGCACCAAATGTTTCGAGGTGGAAACGGATCGCAGATTTTACGTCGGCCAAAGCTTCTTCGTAAGTGTCACCTTGACCGACGACGACGCCTTTGAGGCCAAGCGGGTAAGCGACGTACCCGTCAGAGTGTTTCTCGATAATGATCTTCAATGGCTTCATCAGATGCTCACCTCCGACAAAGATACTACCATCCAAAAGCGGAGGCATCTAACGATTCACATCAGCGGGGCCGCGCGGAGTACTAAGGAATACATGAGAAACTCGCTTCGCGGCCTTCGCTGCATGCGTTTGTTAGGCCGAGTTCGCAGCACTCACTAATTGAGGCTCCGCCAATTCCTCATCCTTGATGATGATAGTATTCAGCCAGCTCATCATATATTTTCTTGCTGTAAAACTCCTGCTTAGAACTCTTGGAATTAGATGGATCGAGGTATCTGACCCGACATAGATTTGGGTTTTTCTTGCACAGAGCCATTAGTCTATTAAACTCATTGTTTTGCTTAAAGTCGTTAAACCTTCTTCTTGCCTCTCTTGCTACATCTGCATGCTTTTCTGTAAATATCGTTTGAAAGATATTCTCTTCGCTAAGTCCCAACTCTTTTGCCTTTGGATCATTCAAAGAGCAAAAATGGATAAAGTCGAGCTAAGAGATAACGATGGTGGCTCGGCGATAAGACCAACACCCCGGTGTGGACAACTTGATCGAAGTCAGCGGCGATGCCATAGCTGGCGTAGTAGTCCTGGGCCTTAGGCATCGCCTCCCGGATCAGAGATGGCAGTCTTGCTTTCTTTCGTGATCCTGATCAGGAATCGTAGAGCTTCGTTTACCGCTTCCGCGTCCGGAAATACCTCCGCCACATCCGGTGCTAAACGCACCAGCTCGCCAAAGCTTTTCCGCCCCGGCCCTACCCGCCTCACACGCAAGCTTCGCAAATCGTACTCTGGCCGAAGCTCATCGTCCATCTCTGTTTCAACCTTCTTCATATGTTTCTCGCTCCGCTCGTGCCACTTCTCTCGCGCTAATTCAGACGAACAATCTCGCCACGTTCCGTGTACGACACAAGCAACAATCGCCCCTGCTGTGACCCTCCGATGATAACGTAGCGATGCTCATCAATTGAATGGTCCGGGTCATAGAAATCTACATAGAGCGGGTCATCGAAGGTGGTCCTGGCTTCATCAAACGAGACGCCGTGCTTCAACAAATTAGCCGCCGCCTTGTCTGTGTCCCACTCGAATGCCATAAGCAAAGTTTAGCATAAGCACTCCGGTTCACTTGCTGAGCTTCCACATCGCCAGATGCCTGACAAATATGAGGTCGCCATCAGCGGCCCAACACCCAAAGTCGAATTCCGTTGCCTCATGCGCGCAGGCTGTCGAGCGTCCGCCGCAGCACGTCCGCCGACGCTGTGAGACCTTGCTGTTCCGCGGCGTCGAGCGGCAGTT
>JACDEG010000788.1 GCA_013816505.1 Pyrinomonadaceae bacterium
TCGGCGGGACCATCGCGAAGAGCAGTTGGGAGGAGCTGGTGAAGAACGCGCTCTTTACGCCGCTGGGGATGAAGCGGTCGAATTTCGCCGTGGCCGCCATGCACCTCGACTCAAATCATTCCCTGGCTTACGAACTCAATACCAAGCGCGAAGTGGTCAAAATTGAGCACACCGAACTGGATGCGGGCGGCCCGGCTGGCGCGATCAATTCTTCCGTGGACGAGATGGCGCGTTATGCGGGCATGATGCTAGCCGGCGGCGTGTGGGAGGGCAAACGCGTGCTCCTGGAAACCGATGTCCAGAGCATGATGCAACCGCAGGTTCCGATCGGCAAAGATCTCTTCGGGGACGTTTTCGGCTTTCTCAGTTACGGCATGGGACTGTTTGTGCAAACCTATCGCGGCACGGAGATCGCGCACCACGGCGGGAACATCAATGGCTCGAGCACGTTGCTCGTGCTGGTGCCGGCGAAGCGCATCGGCGTGGTCGTGCTGGCGAATCGGTCCGCCACTCGCCTGCGCGATGCGTTACCCTTTGAGATTATCGACCGGCTTCTCGGTCTCCCAAGCGCAGGGCTGCTGGCGCGCCATCAAGAACTCGAAGAAAAAGGCTTCGCCGGTGAAGACGCCGCGAAGAGCGCGGGCATCACTGACCGAAAACCGAACACCGCGCCCGCGCGCCCTCTGGCCGAGTACGCCGCGGAATACGAACATCCCGGTTATGGTCCGGTGAAGGTAGGTCTGGAGCAAAACCGCCTGACCCTTAGCTACAACAAGTTCACCGCCCCGCTGGATCATTGGCACTATGAAGTCTTTCAAAGCCCGGCCGATCGGCAGAACCCGCTCGAGCTCACGCGCGTGCAATTCCACAGCGATATGAGCGGCGAAGTGACCGGCCTCGCCATCCCACTTGAACCGAACGTGGAGCCCATCGTTTTCCAGCGTCAGCCTCCGGCCGAGATGCGGGACCGAAAATTTCTCGAAGCCTTCGCTGGTGAGTACGACAGCGGTGGGGTGCCCGTCACGATCTCGCTGCGCGAGGACAATGTGCTGCAATACATTGTGCTCGGCAACGTGCGCGAGCTCCTTCCGGTGCGTGGCGCTTACTTTCGGTTCAAAGATCTCGCGGGGGTAGCGGTTGAGTTCATACGCAATCCGGCCGGTCAATTTGACCGCATGGCCTTCTACAGTCCCGGCGCCGAAAACGTAATCGCCCCGCGCAAGAAGTAGCGCTCCGTGTCAGGCCTGTCGCCGGTCTACGGCCGACGCACGCTCAGTCGTGGTCGCCCCAGGAATGATGTAGTCATTCGTGGACAAGGCGCTAAAGCGCTGCAGTTCCTTCATTACCTCGGGCGAAATAGGAAGCCAGCCTTCCCTACCCTTCGGGTAGAAATTCTCTGCTCGGCGCTCGATAATTCCGATGCGCCCATTCTCAATCCAGTCCCACCGCGCATTGCGAATTTTGATGTTCCTCAACCCAAGGCGGCAAAACATCAAGAAGGCGACATACACAGCAGGATCGTTCATCGATAGTTCCGGAGCCGCAGCGTTGATCGCGGCAATCACGCCTGTGTCGAGCGCACGCGGCTTGACCCGCTTCGGCATCTCGACCCTTTCGGTGCGAAACGAAGTGAAGTCGGGCAGGTTCAAGTCGTTGTATGAGCGCATCTTCCTCCGCGCGACGATAGATCGTGCGCCACATAGCTGCGCGTCCCTGCCCGCGCCCGACGCCTCGCTGCTTCACTCTTTGCTGTCACCCATTTAAACGACGGCATCGGCGACCAAATACGCGAGGGGCTGTTCTGGACGAATCAACAACGTGGCGTAGCGCTCAACAACAATGCTTTCAGTGCTAGCGAGCGCCGCGCCAAGGGTCATTCTCCGCGCTGCCATGCCGTTTTTTTCGAGAATGGACAGACATCTATGATCAAGACCTCTCCCTTCGCGGACGCCAGATCAAGTAGGCAGGAGCGCCGAGCAGGACGATGCCGAGCCCGATGCCCGCGCGCGCGGGCTGCGTGACG
>JACDEG010000021.1 GCA_013816505.1 Pyrinomonadaceae bacterium
GGTAGGGCAGGTCGTGGGACACTATCAGGTCATCGCCCCACTCGGAAAAGGCGGAATGGGTGAAGTCTATCTTGCGAGTGACACACAGCTCGACCGCAAAGTCGCGCTGAAGTTGCTGCCTGCGGGGCTTACCGGTAACAAAGACCGCCTGAGCCGTTTCATCCAGGAAGCGAAGACCGCGTCTTTCCTCAACCACCCGAACATCATAACGATCCATGAAATCGGTCAAGCGGAAAGCGCGCACTTCATCGCCACCGAGTTCATCGACGGGCAAACACTCAAGCATCGGATGGCGCGCACCAGAATGGAATTGCCGGATATTCTCGACGTGTCGATTCAAGCGGCCGGCGCGCTGCAGGCGGCGCACGCCGGGGGAATAATCCATCGCGACATTAAGCCCGAGAACATCATGCTGCGACCGGACGGGTATGTGAAAGTTCTCGATTTCGGGCTGGCCAAGCTGACCGAGAAATCTCGCCCGACGAACCCGACCGATTCAGCGATAGCCACGAAGGTCAAGGCCTACACCGAGCCCGGGACTGTGATGGGCACCGTCAATTACATGTCGCCCGAGCAGGCGCGCGGCCACGTCATGGACGCGAGGACTGATGTGTTCAGTCTCGGCGTGGTGATGTATGAAATGGCGGCAGGTCGTATGGCCTTCGCGGGCGAAACGGCCATGGACACACTCGTGTCAATTCTTGAGAAGGAGCCGCCGCCCTTCGACCTGTGCGCGCCCGAAGTTCCCGCCGAGTTTCAAAGAATAATAAGCAAGGCGCTGTGCAAAGATAGAGAGAAGCGATACCAGACGACCAAAGACTTGTTGATCGACCTGAAGAGTTTGAAGGAAGAACTGGCATTCGCACAGAAACTCGAGCGGTCGAAGCCGCCGCAGTCAAGCCGTGGGGACTCGGCCACACCCGCCGCGACCGAAACGGCGGCGACAGATCAAGGAGGGGCAAGCGCAAGGGAAGGGGCTGCAACCGCCGCCCTGTCCGCTCAGAGGAAAGCAAACCGTGGCAGACACGCGGTGACGGTCGCGCTGGTAGCCGTCGTGCTCGCAGGTTTAGCGATTGTTGCCGCAATGCTCTGGCCGCGCGGCGGGTCAAGTCCGGTCACATCCGACCCGGCAACGGTTGTGGAACGGCCGGTAGTGGAACGGGCGGTGAGCTACTGGATAACGGTGCAGAAGTATCGCGGCGGTAAAGCCTATCAGGAGCCGTTCCGGCTCAGAGACGACATCAATTTTGAGAAGGATTATAGAATCCGATTGCACGTCACCAGCGCACAGAGCGGGCGTCTCTATTTGCTGAACGAGGGCCCTCCAACGGGAGCCGAGCAAACGCCTACTTTCAACGTGCTCTTTCCGTCCGAGACGGCCAACAACGGCTCGGCACTCTTGAGGGAAAATCAGCAGATTCAAATTCCTCAGCAAAGCTGGTTTCAATTCGACGGGCAGCGGGGCATGGAGAAGATTTGGCTCGTCTGGGCTGAAAGGGACGTGCCCGAGATGGAGGCGGTCAAAGGTTTTGTCAATCCCAAAGACCGCGGCAGCATCAGCAGTCCCGGCCTACGGACGGCAGTAAATGAATTTCTGAAAGCCCACTCGACGCCCGGCGTCTCGGTCGAAAGGGATGAGGAGACGAAAGATACCCTCGTCAGGGCGAATGGAGATATACTGGTTCACGTCATCAAGCTGGAACACCATTGAGCAAGCTCCTGACAGGCCGGTCAGTGCCAACCCTCGCTAGCGGATAAGCCGACAACGGGCGGCGTCTGAAACATTCCTTCCCGCGCCCCGTAGCGCGTAGACATTCGACCTCGCATTCACGCCTTTTTTCCTGATCCCGTGAGGAGATCGGTCTCTCCATTCCGGTATCAGAGTCGAGAGAGGGAAAAGGCCCCCGCCCGGCCAAGAGGCGACCGCACCGCATCACCAAACTGCCGTTTGAAGCGGAAGGAGAAGTAGCGATGAGCAGAACTTTCATTCTCTTGTTCGTGTTCTGGAGCCTGTGCCGGGGCGTGTCGGCGCAGGTCGCGCCGGGGCCGACGACGCTTGTCCCCGGCCAGAGCGTCGAGCGCGAGATCGCGGGCGGCGAGTCTCACACCTATCAAATCAGCCTCACGGCGGGGCAGTTCGTGCGCGTCGTGTTGGAGCAGAAAGCCATTGACGTGGCGCTCGCGCTCGCGGCCCCGGACGGTAAGCAGGTGGCCGAGGTCAATCTCACAGTGGCCGGCGGGCTGGAGTCGCTCTCCGTGGAAGCGGCGGGCGGGGATTATCGGCTCACGCTACGCGCCGCCGGCTCGGCCACGCTCGCCGGGTCCTACCGGGTGCGACTGGAAGTGAAGGCGGCGGCCACGGCGCAGGACAGGCAACGCATTTCCGCCGAAGCCTTGATGCTCGAAGCCAACGAGTTGCGAAGGCAAGGCGGGAAGCAAGCAGAGCAGGCGATTGACAAGCTGCAACAGGCGCTCTCCGTGTGGCGCGAACTGGGCGATCCATACTGGGTCGCCTGGTCCTTGTCCAGCATCGGAGTTGCCTATTACAGGCTGAGCCGCTACGAGAAAGCGATTGAATACACCGAGCAGGCGCTGGCGCTCCATCGTGAAGTTAAGAGCCGAGCCGGCGAAGGACAGGCACTCAACAACCTGGGCCTTGACTATGACAACCTGGGCCGTCACGAGCAGGCGATCGGGTACTACGAGCAGGCGACAGCGATCTATCGTGAAGTGAAAGATCGGGCCGGCGAAGGACGCGCATTCAACAACCGGGGCAATGCCTATGCTGGCCTGGGCCGTCACGAGAAGGCGCTCGAGTACTACGAACAGGCGACGGCGCTCTTTCGTGAGGTGAAAGATCGGGCCGGCGAAGGAGTTGCGCTCAACAACCTGGGCATTTCCCATAAGAACCTGGGCCGCTACGAGAAGGCGATCGAGTACTACGAGCAGGCGCTGGCCATTTCGCGCGAGGTGAAAGACCGAACCAGCGAAGGACGCGCGCTCAACAACCTGGGCATTGCCTATGAGAAGCTAGGCCGCTACGAGAAGGCGATTGGGTACTACGAGCAGGCGCTGGCGATCCATCGTGAGGTGAAAAACCGAACCAGCGAAGGACGCGCGCTCGACAACCTGGGCATTGCCTATGAGAAGCTAGGCCGTTACGAGAAAGCAATCGGGTACTCGGAGCAGGCGCTGGCGATTCGTCGTGAGGTGAAAGATCGGGCCGGTGGGGCATATTCACTTAATAGCCTGGCCCGAGCCGAACGGTCGCAGGGCAATCTCCTTGCGGCACGCACCTACATCGAGGAGAGCCTGAAACTTGCAGAGTCCCTACGCTCCGATCTTCTCAGCCCGGAATCCCGCACCTCGCTTCTCGCCAGCGTCCAGAGTTCCTACCAGCTTTACACCGACGTGCTGATGCGCCAGCACCAGGCCGAGCCGACGAAAGGCTTCGACGCCCTCGCTGTCGAAACGAGCGAACGCCAGCGCGCCCGCAGTCTGCTCGACCTGCTCAGTGAAGCCCGCTCCGATCTGCGTCAGGGTGTGGACGCCACTCTGATCGAACGCGAGCGCACGCTGGCCAAACAACTCAACGACAAGGCGCAGACAAGGGCCAGCACGCCGGAGCAGGCTGCGGCACTGAAACGTGAAGTCAGCCAACTTGAAACCGACCTCGAACGCGCGCAGGTCGCCATCCGCAACGCCAACCCGCGTTACGCCGCGCTCGTCCAGCCGCAGCCGCTCAAGCTCACAGAGATTCAGCAGCAACTCGATGCCGACACGCTGTTGCTCGAATACGCGCTTGGTGAAGAGCGCAGCTACCTGTGGGCGATCACCAGAGACTCGCTGACGAGCTACGAACTGCCGAAGGAAGAGCAGATCAAACAGAGCGCCTTGCAGGTCTATGAACTGCTGACGGCGCGCAGCACCAACAGGCGCGACGAGTCGGCCGGGCAACGGCGCGAGCGCATCGCGCAGGCCGAAGCGAAACTGCCCGCCGCCGCCCAATCACTGAGCCAGACGTTGCTCGCGCCCGTCGCCGCCCGGCTCGGCAACCAGCGGCTGGTCATCGTGGCGGACGGCGCGCTGCAATACATCCCGTTTGCCATGCTGCCTGATCCGGTCGTCACCGGTCGGTCGTCGGTGGTCGGCAAGAACCAGCCGCTCATGGTCGGTCACGAAGTCGTCAGTCTGCCGTCAGCCTCGGCGCTGGCCATTCAACGCGCGGAACTGGCTGGACGACAGCCCGCGCCGAAGATGCTGGCCGTCATCGCCGACCCCGTCTTTGACCGCACGGATGCGCGCTTCACCACACCCGCGACCGAGACCAGCGACAAGGGGCAAGCGCAAACCATCGCCTTCGACGACGCCCGCAGCATCGAACACCTCGCCGGGAAACCCGACGACAAGCCAGGCGCGACGATACACAGACTGGTGATCCCGCGCCTGCCTTTCACGCGCCAGGAAGCGACGCGGCTGCTCGCCCTCACGCCGAAGGCCTCAAGCTTCGGCGCGATCGATTTCCGGGCGAGCCGCGCGACCGTACTCGACGGCGACCTGAGTCAATATCGCTACGTGCATTTCGCCACGCACGGCCTGCTCGACAGCGAGCGGCCGGGGCTGTCGTCACTGGTGCTCTCGATGGTGGACGCCGAGGGCAAGCCGCAGGACGGGTTCCTGCGCGCCAACGACATCTACAACCTCAAGCTGCCCGCTGAACTCGTGGTGCTGAGTGCCTGCCAGACGGGCCTCGGCAAAGAGATCAAAGGGGAAGGGCTGGTCGGGCTGACTCGCGGCTTTATGTACGCCGGAGCCGCCCGCGTGGTCGTTAGCCTGTGGAGCGTCAACGACAAAGCCACCGCCGACCTGATGGCGAGGTTCTACGAGAAGATGTTGAAGCGGGGCGAGCGTCCGGCAGCAGCGTTGAGAGCCGCGCAGGTGGAGATGTGGAAGCAGAAAGCTTGGCAGTCGCCGTATTACTGGGCTGCGTTCACGATGCAGGGCGAGTGGAGGTGAATGGTGAAGATGAATAATCGGACAAGCGAGCGTTTCATTCAGTTGACCTGGCTTGTGATGGCATTGTTGCTCTGCCTTCAACCTGCGGAGCACGCACATGGATTCAGCACTCAAGGGCAAAGTGAGGTCACACAGCTTGAGCCGGGCCGGAGCGTCGAGCGCGAGATCGCGGGCGGCGAGTCTCACACCTATCAAATCAGCCTCGCGGCGGGGCAGTTCGTGCGCGTCGTGGCGGAGCAGAAAGAGATTGACGTGAAGCTCGCGCTGGCGACACCGGACGGCAAGCAGTTGGTCGAGATGAATCTCACCAGAGCCGGCGGGCTGGAGTCGCTCTCTGAGGAAGCGGCGGCGAGCGGCGATTACCGGCTGACGATACGCGCCGACGGCGCAGCCACGCTCGCCGGGTCTTATCAGGTGCGGCTGGAAACGCGGGCGGCAGCGACGGCGCAAGACAGACAGCGCATCGCCGCCGAGCGATTGATGCGCGAAGCCAAGGATCTGCGAACCCAGGGCAGGAAGACAGCCGAGCCAGCGATTGACAAACTACAGCAGGCACTCGCCGTGTGGCGCGAACTGAACGAATCAACCTGGGTTGCCTGGTCGCTTTCAAACATCGGAGGTGCCAATTCCAGCCTGGGTCGCTACGAGAAAGCGCTTGAGTATGATGAGCAGGCATTGGCGATTTACCGAGAATTGAAGAATCGCGCCGGCGAAGGCAACTCGCTTAACGATCTTGGCGGCGTCTATTACCGGTTGAGCCGCTACGAGAAAGCGATTGAGTATCACGAACAGGCGTTGGTAATCTCCCGCGAGGTGAAAGACCGCGCCGGTGAAGGAATCGCGCTGAACAATCTGGGAATCGCCAATTACGGTATGAGCCGCTACGAAAAAGCGATTGAGTATCACGAACAGGCGTTGGTAATCTCCCGCGAAGTGAATGACTGGGACAGCGAAGCACGCGCGCTCAACAGTCTGGGAATCGCCTACCGCAAACTGGGTCGCTACGAAAAGGCGATTGAATATTTTGAGCAGGCGTTGGTGATTCATCGCAGGGAGAAAGATCGCGCCGGTGAAGGAGTCGTCCTCAACAATATAAGCGGTGCATATGCCAACCTGAATCGCTACGAGAAAGCGATTGAATACCTCGAGCAGGGGCTGGCAATCTATCGCGAGTTGAAAAATCGAAACTTTGAGGGAATCGCGCTCAGTAATTTAGGCTATTTCTACGAAAACATGAATCGTTATGAGAAGGCGATTGGGTATCTCGAGCAGGCACTGACAATTGACCGTGAAGTAAAAAATAGGAACGGCGAAGGGGTCACGCTCCACAATCTGGGCGATGCCTATTACAACCTGAAACGCTATGATAAAGCAATTGAGTATCTCGCACAGGCGCTGGCGATTCATCGCGAGGTAAAAGACAGGGACGGCGAAACATATATACTTTACAGCTTGGCACGCGCCGAACGCGATACGGACAATCTTCCTGCCGCGCGCGCGCGCATCGAGGACGGACTGAAAATTACGGAGTCCCTGCGTTCCGACATCTTCAGCCCGGAATCCCGCGCTTCGTTCCTTGCTAATGTCCAGAATTCTTATCAGCTTTATACCGATTTGCTGATGCGTCAGCATCGGGCTGAACCAACCAAAGGTTTCGACGCGCTCGCTGTCGAGGTGAGCGAACGTCAACGCGCTCGCAGTCTGCTCGACCTGCTCACTGAAAGCGGCACTGATTTACGTCAGGGCATCGCCCCCGCGCTCATCGAACGCGAAGAGACGTTGGCCAAAGAACTCAACGACAAGGCGCAAGCATTAACGCAAGCCCCCAAACCCGAACAAATCGCCGCTTTGAAACGGGAAATCAGCCAGCTTGAAATTGATTACGAACGGGCGCAGACCGCCATCCGCAAGGCCAGCCCGCACTACGCCGCCCTCACCCAGCCGCAGCCGCTCAAGCTCACAGAGATTCAAGCGCAGCTCGACGCCGACACGCTTTTGCTCGAATACGCCCTCGGCGAGGAGCGCAGCTACCTGTGGGCGATCACCAAAGATTCGCTGACAAGTTATGAGCTGCCGAAGGGTAAGCTGATTGAAAAAAACGCGCGACAGGTCTATGAATTGCTGACGGCGCGCAGCACCAACCAACGCGGCGAGACTCCCCCGCAACGGCGCGAGCGCATCGCACAGGCCGAAGCGAAACTGCCCGCCGCTGCGCAGGAACTGAGCCGGACGCTCCTTACACCTGTCGCCGCCCAACTCGGCAACAAACGGCTGGTGATCGTCGCCGACGGCGCGCTGCAATACATCCCCTTCGCCATGTTGCCCAGTCCGGTGGTCGGCAGGAATCAGCCGCTCATCGTCGGTCACGAAGTCGTGAGCCTGCCGTCGGCCTCTGCGCTGGCGATTCAACGGGCGGAGCTGGCCGGCCGTCAGCCCGCGCCGAAGATGCTGGCCGTCATCGCCGACCCGGTCTTTGATCGAACAGATGAGCGTTTCAAAACCGCAGCACCCGAAGCAAACGACAAGGCACAAACACAAACCATCGCCTTCGCCGATGCGCGCAACATCGAGCATCTCGCCGAAAAATCTGACAACAAATCCGGCATCACAACTCGCACATTAGTGATTCCGCGCCTGCCTTTCACCAGACAGGAAGCCAATCAATTGATGGCGCTCACGTCGAAGACATCGAGTTTCCGGGCGATGGGTTTTCAGGCCAGTCGCGCGACCGTGCTTGATCCTACGCTGGGCCAGTATCGCTACGTGCATTTCGCGACGCACGGGTTGCTCGATAGCGAACGACCGGGGCTGTCGTCGCTGGTGCTCTCGATGGTGGATGCGCAAGGCAAACCGCAGGACGGTTTCCTGCGCGCCAACGACATCTACAACCTGAAGCTGCCCGCCGAACTCGTGGTTTTGAGCGCGTGCCAGACGGGACTCGGCAAAGACGTGAAGGGCGAAGGACTGATCGGGCTGACGCGGGGCTTTATGTATGCGGGCGCGGCCAGAGTCGTCGTCAGCCTGTGGAGCGTCAACGACAAAGCGACCGCCGACCTGATGACGAAGTTTTACCAGAAAATGTTGAAGCAAGGCGAGCGCCCGGCAGCCGCTTTACGCGCCGCACAGGTCGAGATGTGGAAGCAGAAGCAGTGGCAATCGCCGTATTACTGGGCGGCGTTCACGCTGCAAGGCGAGTGGCGCTGAGTTGCGAATCTGAACAATTGAACAAGCGAACATTTCATTCGGCAGACCTGCTTGCGGCAGCATTAGCCAACCAGAGCAATCCCAAATCAAAACACAAGACATTGGGACACTCGATTACTGGTGACGTGACGGTTGCGCAAAACTTCTTTCACCGCCGAGACCAGAGAGGTGACGCAGAGAATCGCAGAGAGTTGGACAGTTCGCTCGGCGGAATCTTCGGCGGCTCGGCTCCTCGGCCTCTGCGGTGAAGGCTTTCAGTGTGTCCCATTCTCGTGTGGTTCGATTTAGTAAACCTATCAATCACGCATCAGGATTCAACTTCTGTCCGTCTCTTCTGAGGGCTTAGTCGCCCGTTTCCCATCGGAACAACCCTGCCCATTCACCCGAAAGCTGCGAGAAGGAAAATATTTTAGAAATTTGTGAGGGATATTGGCCGTGCCTTACGGTTATCTAATTGGGAGGCGAGAAAACGCAAAATGCAGCGCCTTCCGAAGCCCGAAAACAACGACAGTTGAAAACCAGGGCGACGCCTGTAGAAGCAGCATACATAGTCGGGCGACTGTCGCTTGAAACGAGCGCAGCGACAGTCCAAACAAAGCCCATTTGCTTGAACGCTTACCTAAATGAAACAGGAGACGACCATGAAATTTAATCGCATAACCGTTGCTTCGCTCATCGCCCTTGTGCTGACTTTGAGCGTCGCCGTATTTGCACAAGTCAATCGCCCTTATCGCAACGGCTCGGTTTGGGGCATCAGTTTTATCCAGATGAAGCCGGGAATGGATACGGCTTATTTGAACTATATTGCTACCGATTGGAAGCGCAATCAGGAGGCGTTGAAAAAAGACGGGCAGAGCATTTCCTACAAAGTCTTGACCACCGAAGCACACGGCTCAGGCGATTGGAACATTATGTTGATGACCGAATACAAAGATATGGCGACGATGGAAGCCAACGAAGCCAAAGCCGACAATCTTTTGCAAACGGTGGTCGGCACGGACGAAAAACAAATGCAGGGCTACCGCGACCGTCTGCAAATCCGCGAAGTTATGGAAAGTCGTCTGGCGCGCGAAATCGTTCTCGAACCGAGGCGTTAAGCAAACGCGGAAACACGCGCGAAGTAAGTGTGCGGTATTTACGCTCTTACTTCGTGCGGGCTTCCGCAATCACTAAATATTTAAGGAGAATTAAAAAAATGAACGAACAAGAAAACACAAAATTAGCCGGGCAAATGTATGAAACATTCAACGCAGGCGACATCGAATCGTTTTTGAATTTGTTTTCGGACGATGTCGTTTGGCAATCGCCGGAAATCGAAAATGTGCCGTTGAACGGAAAATTAAGCGGGCGTGAAAATCTCGCCGGGTTTATTTCCAGTCTCGACGACTACGAGGAATTTTTGAAAATGGAGCCGACGGAATTCATCGCCCAAGCGGACAAGGTAGTTGTCTTAGGAAATTTTTTATGCCGTTCCAAAACGACGAATAAACAATACTCGACGGATTTCGCGCACATCGTTACGGTCGCGGACGGCAAAATCGTCAGCTTCTACGAATTTTTCGACAATGCCGCCGCCGGCAGAGCGCACACCGCGACGAAAGCCGCGTAAAAAACTGTCAAGGCGTCAGTTAGCCGCTCAATAAGAGGAGAAAATAAATGAATCAAAACAATCGATTCAGAAAAAGATTGGACGGCAAAGTAGCGATTGTCACCGGAGCGACGGGCGGCATCGGCGAAGCGACGGCGAAATTGTTTCTCGATGAAGGCGCGAGCGTGATGCTCGTCGGGCGTTCGGCGGAAAAATTGAAAGCGACACGCGAACGGCTGGCGGTTGAAAACAATCTGGCGGAATTTGTCGCGGATGCCGCCGACGAAGAAGGGACGGCGGCGGCAGTCGCGGCGACGATTGACGCTTTCGGCGGCGTGGACATTTTGATGGCAAACGCCGGAACGGAAGGCAAGTTCGCTCCGATTGAAAGCTTGACGATGAGTGGATTTGAAAGCGTTTTTCGCACCAACGTCCTCGGCGTGTGGCTGGCAATGAAATACTGCGTCGAGCCGATGAAGAAACGCGGCAGCGGTTCGATCATCGCCATTTCGTCAATCGCGGGAATGATCGGTTTCCCGACGATGGCACCCTATATCGCCAGTAAACACGCGGTTTTCGGCTTGGTAAAAACGGCGGCGCTCGAATTAGCTGCGTCCGGCATCCGCGTCAACGCCATCGGTCCGGGTCCGATTGACAATCGGATGATGCGTTCGCTTGAGTCGCAATTCAGTCCCGAAGATACGGCGGCGGGTCACGAACTCATTGTCTCGAAAGTGCCGATGGGGCGATACGGAACCAACGAAGAAGTCGCCAATCTCGCCCTGTTTCTCGCAGGCGACGAGTCAACATTCTGCACCGGCGGAATTCATATGATAGACGGCGGATTTATCGCCATATAATTCAACAATCAGACAATAAACCTGTTGCGTGATAAGGCCTGAAGGCCATCTACAAAAGGGCTGTGAGACCCGTCCCATTGACGTTTATAGCCCCGCTGATGCGTTGGTTTCGCCTCGCACGATGCCGTGTTCGGATTTTCCTTATCACGCAACAGGTTTAATGTCTATTACCCCTCTCATGATCCCTTAAATACCCGTCACTTCTACTTCCTTCCTGAGTTGATTGTGCTTACATCGAGCAACACCACCTTCGACCCCCTGCGGATAGTAAAACCCGGTGCCCTTGCAGTCCGGACATTGGCTTGTGTCAAGATTTGAAGACGAGCTCGTGGCCTCTGGATGTAGAAAACTATCAATCAGCGCATCCGCCTCGCCGGTACGATGAATTGTTGTCGCATAGCCCCCGGGGTTGTTGATTCCTTGACCTGTGGATTGCAAATGCTTTGCGTACTTTCGGCATTCTTCGATTGTGAATTTAGATCCCACACGCACACCCTCTGTGGTTGTGTGTGTGTTTTTTAAATCCTTAATACTATTTATATTGGTGGTGCTTGGCGGTATAGTGCCCTGCACCTCTGTGGTGTCTGGCAATATAGTTTTCTCGCCTCCTACTATAGTGTCCTTTTGTATAGTGCGTGGTGACATAGTTACCCCCGGCAAAACTCTATAGCGCTTCCCTTCCTTACCGCCTTTTTTGTCTTCCCCAAGATCTTCAATCAAGCCTTTCTCTACTAGTATCCCAATGCTTTTTTGCACGCTTGTTCTCGACATCACACACTGCTTTGCAAGAGCCCCCAAGCCCACCGTACATTCTTCAGTCTTCCAGCCGCGCGAGAGCCTGTAAAGGCGGTTCAATACTACTTGCTCAAAAGGTTTCAATTTCAGTAGCGGTATGACCCGATCTGACAAATCATTCAAGTATTGAAAATACCCTTTCGCTGAATCTACCCTAACGCCTTGGACTATAGTGTCCGGCGGTATAGTAGGTCTCACTCTAGTGGGTTGTGTTATGGTAGGGCGCGGTATACTGGATTCTGGTATGGTATTATATGGTATAGTTAAATTTGGTATAGTATCAGATACTATAGTCGGAGATGCCATAGCAATTTCAAGCTTTTTCTGCTCTTCTTGTTCCTTTTTGAGCTTGGCAGCGCGCAGCAGCCCCGCCATCGTCATGATGTTCTTAGGTTCACTACTCATCACCGGCTCCGTCTCTTAGCTGCAATTCCCTGAAAGCTGAATCTATTAAATCTGAGTGCACGCTAGGCATCTTTGCGATCTGTGACATTTCGTAGGCAACTGTGCAAATCCTCAGAACTTCCCTTGGAATCCCGCCGGATAGATCATAAATCTGACGCGCCGAGTCGGAAGGAAAAGGGTTGATAATCTTGGCGTGTTTACAGCGGAAAGCAATTACTTCTTCCACTTCTGAAGGGGAAAGCGGTGCTAAAACAGTTGGCATCGTGAGGCGGGTATATAAGGGCTTTTGCTTTTCACTGATCAGCCTGTCTCTCAATTCTAACTGCCCGGCTAAAATGATTTGAATAAGCTTAGCTTCGTCGGTCTCAAAATTCAGAAGGGCCCTGACAATTTCGAGCATTTTATGGTCTAGCTTCTGAGCTTCGTCTATAAATAAAACTACAACCTTATCGGCTATGAACTGCTCGCCAAGCCAAGTTTCCAGTTCCCTTAAATGCTGCTGCGTGCCTTTCCTCGCCGGCAAGCCGAACAGCTGTGCGATGCCCTGTATCATCGCGTATTCCGTTTTAAAGGTAGGGGAGGGAATTAAAACAGAAACTACATCCGGCATGGCGTCGAATTCGGCGTGAGAGCGCCTGATGATTGAGCTTTTGCCAGTTCCCACTTCCCCTAAGATTGCTGTCAAACCTTGTCTATGTTCTACAGTGTAATTAATACGGTAGGCCGCCGCTTCCAAAGCTGGTGTTAGATATAAGGTAATGGGATTGGGAGAAATTGAGAAGGGGCTTATTCTACGCTTCATAAGCAAAGCCTTTTATCATTTATATTTTCAAATCTCAAGACTTATTTTCTCCAAAAGCTAATAACAAACTCTTGTTTTTGTCTAAAGGTTTCTTTTAACCCCTTCAAACGCGAAATTCAACCTTGCATATGGACTTGTTTCACGAATTCGTTAACATGATTTCCGATAATTGTCAGTATATTGAACGTGAGTACGATGTAAGGAAACGGCTAAGTCGTTGACAACCAACAACCCGTCCCAAAACCGGCAAGTGCCATGGGTTCATTCATGAAACCCAACAGGCACTGTCAGCCTATGTCCGACGATTTAGCCCAAGTGGCAAACAGTCTCAGAAGTTAAGTCGTTGTTCTGTTCGAGTATTACGTCGAACTCACCTTAGTCTTCCAGCAGATGATCTACCTTGCCGCACGCTGCTTATCTAGCAACATCTCACCTTCCGCTGTTAACACACCGCGTACAACAGACATGTCATAGTACTCAGTGCCTACCATCTAGAGCCTGTTATGAAGTAAGGAAGTTGCGACCACAAAATATGGAGCCAGATGCGGGTACTACCACATTGCCACACCGATTCACACTCGTGCGGTTCACTTCGAGATACCGAAGCCAGCAATTTCCAAGCAAAATGCTGGTTGTTGAGTCCAAAAAGTTCGTAACAGGCTCCAGTGCTTCTGCGTCCAAATCTAAAGTACTACTCCAAGCTTGTTCAGCTTCAGCAGCCGCTCGCCCGTTGCTAGAAACACCAACAACTCGGACCCGCGTCTGTAGAATAGCTCGAAGATGACGATGCCTGAGGCTAGTTGCTCAAGCAGATTAAAGTCAGCAGACTTCATGACGCTATGTTATTCATCGAAGGGTAACAAGCAATAGGATGAGGAGGAGGAAAGTGCTCAATCGCACTATCTGCGTGCAGGTGGAACAAGCTTTATAGCAACCAGCATTGAGCACTCGAGAGGTAGGCGTTTCACGATTGAGTTTGGGCGACATATAAGGCCATTTGAAAGGTAATAAGCATGTTAACAGACGATAATGACTACACAACGCGATCTGTGTGACCAAATACGTTTCACTCACAATATGCTACAAATAGCAGCAGAGGAGTGAATTTGATGAGCACGGGATTAGAAAATATCCTGGATGGGGCGCGTTAATTAACACCAGCCGAACAGCGCGAACGAAGTGGAGCAGATCAAGCAACTCATCCGGAGGGCGACGAAGCGTCATGGTGTAGAGATCGGCGAGGATTGAATTTTATGACCGCCCTTAACCCAACAAGCATGACAAGGCACCATCGAGTCTTCAGGAGAAGTTTATTCTTGACAAAAGGAATGAAGAAGCCAATCACTGCCTTCGTGGTGAAATACTGCTCCACAAATATCCCGCACGCGAGTGCTACAAATAAGTGGAGGTTAGCCATCAGTCTGGACTACATCGGTATCGACGTTCACAAGATCAGCAGTCAAGTTTGCATCCTCACCTGCGACGATGAACTGATTGAATAACGGATCAAAACTGAGCGAGTGAGTCTGAAAAAGATGTTTGCCTGGCATCCGCCGGCGCGCATCCTCATCGAAGCTTCGACCGAGTGTGAATGGGTCGCCAAGTGTCTTGAGGGGATGGGGCACGAGGTGATCGTCGCCGACCCGAATGCGCCCCCGATGTACGCCACTCGTAGCAAGAGAGTAAAGACTGACAAGCGCGACGCTCGCACGCTATGTGAGGCCTGCCGAATCGGCGCTCGCCTGCCCGGCGCATCGGACGTTAGACAAGCAGCGGCAGATCCGAGCTCAGTTGGCCGTCCGCTACACACCAGTGAGGACTCTCGCCAAATACATGTCGCAGATCGAGGCTCTCGCGCGGCGCGAGGGGTGCCGGATCCCGAATGGATATCCTGAAGGCTTCCTCACGCGCGTAGAGATACTGGAACTGCCTGAGCCGCTGGTGCTTGACGTGACGCCGCTGCTGGCGGTGATGAAGACTCTGAATGAGCAGATCAAAGAAGCGGACAAGAAACTGGCAGAGACCATCAATGACGATCCGGTCGTGAATCGGTTTTGCAGCGTACCAGGAGTCGGTTCCGCCATGGCTGTTGACGTATGTGGCAACAGTGGATGTGGCAAGCCGGTTCAGCGACGCCAAACAAGTCCGCGCCTCCCTCGGCCTAGTGTCGAAGGAGGACAGCTCAGGGGAGAGACAGCGGCTGGGGAAGATCACCGAAGATCACCATGGCGGGTAACAGTCGGGCGGGTTGGGTGCTGCTGCGGACGAAAAAGCCGGAGACCGAGGTATGCGCTGTGGCGCGATGGAACTCGATTCGATCCGGAGGCGGTGACAGGCACCGGCACAGCAGCCGGTCATCTCAAGGCCGCCTGAACCCCCACGTAGCCCGTCGGGCTATGTGAGGCGCGAGCAGGTTCGCTATGACAGTGACGGGTGAGCGCAGTGATTGCGAGCTGGTCGCACGACGAGAACCGTTTGACATGTGGGATCACCCATCAGTCGCAGACCATAATGCATCGGCGATTGAGATCATCTACAGATGAGCGCGAACAGAATGCTGAGAGTACCTCGCTCGTGAAGGTAATGAACCGCAACAGTGTTAACGCAGGGGTATGCCCAGAGGGACAAAGAAACAAAAGTCCTTGACGTGGGGCGGTTGCTTCACAGAACGCCCCTTTCATAGACGCAACCCTTACCTCCGGGCAACAAACCATGCACTCCCAAGTAAGATCAGAATGAGAATGATACCGACGATGAGCCAAACATTTCCTACCAAACCTAGAATGAAAATCAGACCGAGAATTAAAGTTCCCGGCGGTGCGAACGCGAGAAAACAGGTGAAGAGCAAAGCGGTTAGGCGTTTGAAGCGTTTCATGATTTTCGCTTGATGGTTGCCCACATATTCGGTCTCTGCCGACGGCCCTCAATCCAGTAGCGCGCGAGTACGAAAGCCGGTCGCGTCACACCGTCCGGTTCTGTTTATCGATCCACCCGTTTACTACACGGTGGCAGCAATAGCCTGCGTGCCGTGATGAACCCGACGTCAAAATTTGCGAGCATGAAGCCAGATCGCGGCCGCCGTCACGCCGTAGGCAGCAATCATTGGCGGATAAACTTCAACCATGTAGCGTGTTTCCGGAGCGTAATGGTAGCTCATAAAAATGCTTCGCGATAGCACGATTAATAATAACAGTGCGGCTAACGGTTGCCAGCGACCGAAGAGCGACAGACCCAAAGCTACGCCGATGTGTATCGGCAACACCGAGAAAATTCTTAGCACCCGCATAGTAAGCTGTCGGGTGACTCGTGCTGAAACCGGTTGAGCCACAGTGAAGCGGCCCAATGAAGCGGCAACAAGAGGAAGAAACGTATCGGCGAACGTCTGGTGCGGGCGTTGGCCAAGTCACGAAATTCCTCGTCTAGATCGGCACTGATGATCGACACACATCACAATTTGCACGAGAGCCAAAGTAAAAAGGTCGGAAGCAAAAGCTCCAGCCAGAAAACACTAATTGTTATTGCAACCTTAACTACCAAACTACTGCGGTTAGCTTGGGGTTGTTATGTGAGCGCGTTGACAATTGCAAATCCACATGCGAGAAACACATTATGCAGACCGAAGATTACAGATACTTGTACGCGCTGGAGCAAGATTTCTGGTGGTTTGCGGGGATGCGTGAGATTACCTCTGTCCTGCTTGATCCAGTGTGTCCCCCCCGACAGAGCAGACTTATTCTTGATGCCGGGTGCGGGACCGGCGGCATGCTCGCATGGCTCAAGCGTTATGCCGGAGAGGGGAAAGTAGTAGGAATTGACTTGGCGCATATGGCGCTTAATTTTTGTCGTGAGCGTGATCACAAGTATCTTGGTCAAGCTTCGGTCACCCACTTACCCTTTGCTGATTCTGTATTCGATCTCCTTACAAGCTTCGACGTATTGGTTCAACTGCCTGGCAAGTCGTCAGACGAACGCGCGTTGCGCGAGATGCTGCGCGTGCTTCGCCCAGGCGGCATCGCCTTCGTCCGCGCCGCCGCATACGACTGGATGTATAGTGATCATGATAAAGCTTTAGGCACACAGCGGCGCTACAGTCTTGATGTGCTTGTCGATAAAATGGAGCGCGCAGGCTTCAAAATTCTACGCGCGACTTATGCTAACACTCTGTTATTACCTGTAGCTGTGTTGCGACGGCTTGTGCTGAAGCGGATCGGATTGGCCGGCAGTGGTTCCGATGTGAAGCCCCTCTCCTCGCATCTGCGTTGGTTAAATCGCGCACTGACAGGCGTGCTGCGCAGTGAAGCGTGGTGGTTAAAACATCCACAATTGAATCTACGAGCCGGCCTCTCACTTGTTTGCGTTGCGGAAAAGCCGCATGGATGAGACTCTATTCCTTGCTGCACTCGGCGCGACCTCTCTTTAGGATTACTCATCAAAGTCAAGAATCGCATCGACAACCGCACAACATTCATCCCTGCCGAACTGAGGATACAGCGGCAGCGAGAAAATTCTCTTCACCACATGCTCGGCAACGGGCATGGCACGCTGTTCGCTTCGCCAAAATAATGGTTGCTGATGTAGAAGATGAGGGTAGTGGATCATCGTTTCGATTTCGCGTTCGGCAAGGTGAGAGCGTAAACGGTCGCGCGCCGGGTGTTGAACGACGTACAGATGATAAACGTGTGCCTTCAGAGAGCGCGCAACAGGAATCTTGATTCGTGAATTGGAGAGCGCCTGGTGATAGATGTCTGCGAGATTTCGTCGCTGTCGATCCCATTTCTCGAGGTGCTTGAGTTTTACGCGCAGCAGCGCCGCTTGTATTTCATCTAGGCGCGAATTACGTCCTTCGATCTTATCCGGCAATGCGCGGGCGTGTCCGCCTTGACGAAGGGTTTTAATCCGTTCTATCAGCCGCACATCGTTGGACACGACGGCGCCACCATCTCCGTAGGCTCCGAGATTCTTCGTCGGGTAGAAACTATAGGCGGCTGCCTGACCCCACGTGCCTGCTCGTTTCTCACCAAGCAGCGCGCCGTGCGCCTGCGCTGCGTCTTCGATGACAATCAAATTGTGGCGCGTTGCAACATCGCAAATGGCAGGCATGTCCACCATCTGACCGTAGAGATGAACAGGCACGATGGCGCGCGTCCGGGGGGTAATCACCGCTTCAACAGCTTGCGGGTCGAGGGTGTAAGTCTCCGCGTCTATATCGGCAAAGACGGGAACGCCTCCCGCGTTCATGATCGCGAGCGCTGTGTACGCGGCCGTCAGCGGAGATGTGATAACCTCGTCGGCGTGCCCCTTACGCACAGCGCCGGAAGCAACCAGCGCCAGCACCAAAGCATCGGTCCCGTTTCCCACCGCCGCCGCGCTACGTGCGTCGCAAAACCTTGCCCACTCGTCTTCAAACGCTTCTACCTCGGGACCGAGAATGTAGACGCCCCTGCTCATGACGCGCGTCAGGACGTGTGTTACCTCTGCTTCAACCTCCGCGTGCTGCCGTGCGAGATTCAGAAAGGGTATTAGCATTTGGCTCCCAGTAGTGCGCGCGATTCCTTTCGTAAAACTCTACCGTCAGCGCTAGTCCAGTGCGTAAGCTGGTGCGGGGACGCCAGCCCAGCATCGCCTCTATCTTGCGGTAATTTGAGTAGCAATTCCCGATGTCTATCAACTGGCGTTCGGGCGGAAACGGTACGCAACGAACAGCGCCACGCCCCGTTAGTGAGATCAATTCTTGGGCCACTTCGGATAGACTAACGGGAGCTTCACCGCCGAGATTGAAGATTTCGCCCTCCGCAACTTCGCTCGCGCCGGCCAGCAGAAGCGCTTCGACTACATCGTCAACGTAATTCAAGTCACGCCGCTGCCTGCCCTCACCAAACAATTCGATTTCATCGCCGGCCAGGGCCTGCCGCACGAACCACGGGAGGAAGCCCTGACGATTGTGACAGAGAAGCTGCCGGGGTCCATAAGTATTAGTCAATCTTAAGCACACGGCGCGGATACCATAGAGACGATGATAGAGCAGGTGATAGTTCTCGGCCGCGAGCTTGTGGATGCCGTTGATGTCGAGCGGCGCCACACGATGCTGCTCGTCAACCGGCAGATAGACGGGCTTGCCATAGACCTGGCGCGTGCTGGTGAAAACGATCTTCACGTGAGGATTGAAATTGCGACACGCTTGGAGCAGCGTCAGTTGAGCTGCGCAGTTCTGCTCAAGGTCGCCCTGCGGATAGAGCATTGAATCGAGATGACTGACGTTGCCCGCAAGGTTGAAGATGTAATCCACGCCGCCAACCAGGTGGTTGATGACCCAATCAACTCCCATGTCGGCTTTGTGCAGCGTGATGCGGCCCTTGATGTCATCGACATTGAAGAGATTGCCGCCTTGGCCTGGCATGAGAGAATCAATAATCGATACTTCAACATCGCCGAGTTTGATGAGCGCGCGCGCCAGATTGCTGCCAATAAAACCGAGGCCGCCCGTAATGAGCACAGAGCGTCCCTTATATTCGTTATAAGTTTTAGACATTACCATTGATAAAATCTGAGGGCAGTTGACGATCATCAAATTGCGACGTGCAGCTCCCGAAAACGTTTCACCACACTGACTTGATGAGAGCGCGGACACATCACTTAAGGGAGGCGCGAACTTCTTCGGCGGCAGGTGTATCCTTCGCAAACATCTTCTGAGATCGAGGTGAGCCGGCAACAAAACGTTGGAGCGCGACGAGCCGCAGCCAAAGGAAGAAGAAGTCGAGCGTAGTGCGAGCAACGCGCTGCAAAGTGAAAAATTGCGAACGTCCGTGCGCACGAGGGAAATGATGCACAGGGGCTTCCGCGAAAACACAGCCCGCCGCGTGTAGTTTACGCACTAACTCTACGCAAATAACGCCGCTTGAAGAAACAAGTTTGATTTGCTGAATTGCGCGCCGCCGTAACAGTCGGAAGTCACAATCAACGTCACGAATGGGAAGTCTGAACAAGTAGCGTGCTAATTGATTGTAGACCGCACCTAGCACTTTACGGCTCCGCTGGTCGGAGCGTTTTATCTTATAACCATTAACTATGTCAATCGAGTCCGTCATTAGTTGGTGCAAAACCACAAGTTCGCGCACATCGTACTGCCCATCGCCGTCCGTGTAAAAAATTAAATCTTTGTCTGAATTGGCGAATCCACTACGCAGCGCAGCACCATACCCCATGTTTTCCACGTGATGGATTACCTTTACACAGGGCAGAGTACGAGCTAATTCGTCCACCACCGTGGGTGTCGCATCAGTGCTCCCGTCATTAACAATTAGCACTTCATAATCATCGGTGAGCGATGCGAGAACGGAAAGCGTATTCCTTACCAGCGGCCCGATGGATGCCTGATCATTAAACGCTGGGAAGAAGACGCTCATGCTGTGCACATTTCTATATTTCTGCATAATGTATCGACCGTCACTGAATCACTCAGCGCGCTGGATTACATGCACACCGTCGAGTTTGAAAGCTTTTCCTGTGTTGGCGTCAAACGCCCAGGCAGATACCATTACCGGATTGGTTGGAAGTTTATCTAAAGTAAAAGATTTTTGCCATCTTAAAACTGAACGTGCAATAAATTCTTCACCTGTAGCAACCAACTCTCTTTCAGTTTCTATGTGAGCCAACTGAAAAACGACGGAGTCATCTTCACCTTTTTCATAAGCCAGAAGAACAACGTCGGCCGGCTCTTTTCGATATGGCAGGGTTGCCCAGCCGGAAGCAAGATACACATTGTGGCCTGCTTTCGAGAGGCCGTCGAATGACCCGTAATCTTTTGCAACCGAGTGAAAATTTCCCTGAATGTCTTGAACCCGATTGCTTTTTATCAACCCCGGCCTTAAGTAACATAAGTTGTCGAGTGAATTTGCCTGCTCCTTCAATAAGGGAAGATTTGGAAATAAATTCTTTGTCAAAGATTCATCTTGGACAAAGTTAATAAATAGCAAGCTGGCTTTCGCTTGTAAGAGCACACGCCTCCTTTCACTCATTTGACGGCTGACGGGAACAAGCATCAGGAGATGCAACATTATCAGGACAACGGCTGCGAGAGAGATAAGTTGATCAATCACAGATCTGTTGATTGTGAGGTAGCTTCTATTCATGATGTCCTCAATAATGATCGGCAACAGATAAACCAGCGCCACGACAAGATAGAGGGAGAAAGTGGTATACCTTGTGGAAAGAGCCTGTTCGACACCGAATCCCAACCTTCCAAATGTAACCATCATGGCTGTGATCACAGAGTATGTCCCGAGCATTAACCAGCAAATCGTGCGACGTGCAAGAGCAGGGTCCGATGAGAACTTCAATGAGTATATGCATGACAACACATAGGCCAGCGTTAATACAATACCTACAACTTTCGCCACCAGAAGCGGATGCCTGCCTACCCCGAGCGGCGTACCGAGAAAAACTATGAAGTAGTAAATCGCCTGCATCGGATGAATCAGGGCTTCGGCGAGAGAGGGGTGATGTAAAGGCTTTTGATAATCGTAGAGGTAAAGCAAGACATTTAGTGTGAAGCCAACCATCCATCCTAGCCGCAACCATTTCTTCTTCATCAAATCATGCTGTGGATTTGACAGCACAAGGACCGGAGGAATTAACACCCAGCAGAGAAGCCCATTGGCGGATGAGAAAGTACTGATCGTGGAGAGACACATGCAGATCAGGAATTTGGTTTTCGCCCCGAGGCTGGTGTAAGTAACCACCATACACGTCGTGATGCAGGCAATAGGCATAAAATAAACGACCTGTATGCCAAACAACCAGTTCTCGTACTGCATTGGCGAAAGTACGAGAAGATTTGAAAGCAGAAATACCAGAAGCCGTGGCACCAGATTTCCGCCAAGTGTTACTTCCCCGAGGCGGAAAATGTTGAAGGCGACAAGGCAGGCGAGAAAAAAACTGAGTAGCATTTCATACCTGACGTCCCAACCAGTCAGCCATCCTAAAGCAATGAAAATGATGTATGGAAAGAATTGCCGGTATTCATTTTGTTGCGCAAACAGGTCGCCGAAAGAGAGCGAACCACGAGAAATCTTCTCGAAAAAATGAGCGATGTCCCATTGATCCCAAAAAGGCACGTCAACGCTAAATTTCAGAATCAGAATTCCGAGGAAACATGCGGGTAGCGCGGTCAAACATAAAACCAACACACGGATTAAGCTAAAGGGCCGCATAAGCGTCAATACCTCGATTAAGCTTGTTCATACTTTGATCGGGACGTGTCAAGAGCATTAATGGTATGAAGCAGGCACCTCCTACCGCAGGTCTTTGCTTGACTCGCGGCGGATCAGGATCGTACAAGGAGGTGTCCGATGACGGAGTATAATGCGGAAAGTCCCGACCACAACTCTGGTGCAAACTCTGCACATGGATGAGTGTATTAGACAGTATGTGATCTGGCAGTCACGAAGTGTTGAGGCACGACCCATCTGACAGCTCAGCCGCGCGACAGCCTCGCCACGTTCCTTCCTGAACCACCATCGATGCCTGAGCCTGCACAGCACACATGATGATGATGAGCGGGTGCGTGGCTGATCAACTCTGAGTCTGCACGGCGGATCTGTCTTACCAAATCCTAGCTATTACACATAAACGGCGTAGGAAGTCTTCACATTCTTCTCGTAGTGAGCAGTGAGCTTTCCGGCTTTCACATAGCATACAACGGCACGGGTGGATTTCCCTAGAAACAGCGCAGCCTCTTCTTTCGTTAGGATAGCTCCATTTCCTGCGTACTTAATGTGGAGCATTATACTGGAAGGTGACACGCCCAGACACGTGAAATGTCGCAGCGTATCGGGATCTATACGGTGCGTAAGAGCAGCATCCGACGGATGAGTACGACCGCCGTACCAATCAAACCATCCGCCAAAAATTTCCGCTTGACTCTGGACTTAACACCAGAGTGTACAATCCTCTCATGGTTAGCTCGGAGCTTCGCATCGGTGAGGTGGCGGCGCGCTCGGACGTGAGCATTGATACGGTGCGCTACTACGAACGGCTCAGGCTGCTGCCGCGTGCCCCGCGCACGGGAGGGGGATTCCGCCTCTTCCCACAGGAGACAATCGAGCGCGTCCACTTCATCAGGCAGGCACAGGAGATGGGTCTCTCGCTGGAGGAGATCGGGCAGCTCCTCGCCACGCGCGGCGGCGTGGGCGAGTGCCGCAACGTGAGCGACCTTCTGCGCGCAAAGCTCGCTGGACTCGACGAGCGGATGAAGAAGATGCGGGATTTCCGCCGCACTCTTTCACGGCATCTGGCGGCGTGCGAATGTGAGTTGACGGATCACGGTGAGGAGGCGGCCTGTCCGGTGATGGAGGAACTCGGTCACTTACCCAAAGTCGCCGGAAGTGCGGAGAAAAAGAAGAAGTGAAAAGGGAAAGTTTAGCAATTGGCGGCGCGGTGCTGGCCGCCCTTGGCGCGAGTCTCTGCTGCACGGGTCCGTTGCTGTTCGTCGCCTTTGGCATCAGCGCTTTCGGCGCGGTAGCCGCATTCGAGTTCACAAGACCGTACCTTTTATGGTCGGCGGTCTTGGCTCTGACCTTCGGCTTCTACCGCGCCTACTTCCGCCGCGAGGCGTGCGCGCCAGGCGAAGCGTGCGCCACCAAACCCATCAGCCCCGCGAGCCGTGTCGAGCTCTGGGCTGCGTCGGTCGCGGTGCTCGCCTTGGCGCTCTCGCCGTATTACGCTGGGACTCTCGCCCGACGCATGACTGGTATGCCAGCCACAGCGGGGGCTTCGTCGCAAGCAGCAGCCCCTCAGCGCGCCGCCGCAGCGCGGGCCACTTTCAAGGTCAGCGGCATGACGTGCGCCGGTTGCGAGACGACTATCAAGCTGGCACTCGAAAGGGCGCCCGGCGTCAGCAGGTCTGAGGTGAGCTATGACCGGGGCGAGGCGGTCGTCGAATACGATGCGCATGTCACGACGCCGGAGAAGCTGTGCGAGGCGATCAACGAGACTGGCTACCCGGCAGAGCTGAAGAGGTGAAATTTAATGGACTGTTGCTCACATGAGAAGGCGTCGGACGGGGCGCTCAACGTCGCCGAAGCTTTAGTCTCAGACCAGCAGAACGCGCCCGCGCCGCAGGATGATCCCGAGCACGCTTGCCTGACCTGCCGCGGGGCGAGCCGCCCTGTCACGCGCAAGACGATGCTGCTGATGCTCAAGCCTGAGTTGTTCGACCGTGTCGATGACGGTGAATATCGCTTCTGCACCAGCGCCAATTGCCGCATCGTCTACTTCACCGAGCGAGGTGGTTCGATCTTCATGACGGAAGATTTGCGCGTGCGCGTCGGGCTGAAAGAGTGTGAGGGAGAGATTCCGCTCTGCTACTGCTTCGGCTTTGACGAGGTGGGAGTGCGCGAAGAGATCGCGCGCACGGGACGCAGTGCGATCCCACAGCGCATCGCAGCGCTCATCAAGCAGGGGATGTGCGCATGCCCGGAGAGAAACCCGTCAGGGGCGTGCTGCCTCGGAGAAGTGAATAAGTCGATCAAAAGATTGGCGGCTGAGATGACCGTCCTAAGCCAACCGGTTTAACCGCCGTGGAGGTCCCTGCATGAAACGCAAATACGTGTCGCTGCTGCTCGTCATATGCATCACGTCGTGGGGCGGGTGCGCGGCTTCTACATCGAGTGATAACCAACACGCCACACAGAAAGAGACGAAGAAGATGGCCGAAACGAATCCGACTCCCGCGCGGGAAACACCTGGCAGCTACACGAAGGACATGCGTGAGTTGCGCGCCGCCTTCAACCACGACAAAGGCAAGGTGCGGCTCGTCGTGCTTCTGTCGCCCACGTGACCCGCCTGCGTCATTCGGGGGGCCTCCGAAGTCAAGAACAAAGTGTTAGATCAGATCAAAGACTCTGACCTGCGCGTCTACGCCGTCTGGGTGCCGTC
>JACDEG010000022.1:0-24074 GCA_013816505.1 Pyrinomonadaceae bacterium
CGTGCTGTGGTGGTCGGCGTTCACCATGCTGACGGGCGCGACGGTCGGCTTCGCTTCGCTGTTCATCGTGCGACTGTTGTTCGGTGCGGGCGAGGCGGGGGCGATACCGAATAGCGCCTCGACGGTTGCGCGTTGGTTCCCGACGGCGCAGCGTGGGCGCGCGATGGGAGGTGTCTGCATCGGACACGCCATCGGCGCCGCTCTCACTCCGCCGATTGTCTTCATACTCGTCGAGTGGCAGGGCTGGCGTCTGACCTTCGTCGAGTTTGGCGCGCTCGGTTTTATCTGGTGTCTCGGCTGGTACTGGTGGTTCCGCGACACCCCGGAACAACACCCCTCGGCTAACGACGCGGAGGTGAATTTAATCCGCTCCGGTCTTCCCGTTCAGCCGACGCTCTCGCACAGCATCCCCTGGCGAGCATTCCTCAGAAGCAAAAACATCTTCTTCCTCTGCGCGATGTACTTCGCTTACGGCTACAGCCTGTATTTCTACATCACATGGCTGCCGACATACCTTCTCAAAGCGCGCGGCTTCACGACCGCATCGGCAGGACTCTTCTCGGCACTCCCGTGGGTGTGTGGAGCGGTAGCTTTCCTGTGCGGCGGCTGGCTCACGGATCGCCTCGTCGTGGCCGGACACCGGAAACTCGCTCGGTGCGGTCTCGGAGCCTTCGGCCTGTCGATGAGTGCCCTGATGCTCGTCTTTGTTGCCCTCGCCGAAAACAACGTCGTCGCGGCATCGCTGATTGCGGCGGCTTTGTTTTTTCAGTTTCTGACGACTCCCGCCGTCTGGGCGACTTGCCTTGACATCGGGAGAGGACGTTCAGGCGTGCTGACCGGAACCGTGAACACGTTCGGCAATCTCGCAGGAACAATCGCACCCATCGCTTTCGGGTACATCTTGCAGAAGTGGGGTTCGTGGACGATTCCTTTCTATCTGGCGGCGGGATTTTTGGTCATCGGGGTTGTCATGTGGCTCTTCATCGACCCGGAACAACCGCTTGAAGAACCCCAGACTGTGGAGGCTGGATAGGGATTTTTATGAGCCGCAGCTATGATGTGCTGGCGTTAGGCCGCAGTTCGATTGATCTCTACGCGAACGAGATCGGCGCGCCCTTCACCGAGATTAAGAGTTTCGCCGCTTACGTTGGCGGCTGCCCAACTAACATTAGCGTCGGCACGAGGCGATTGGGTTTACGCACCGCCATCCTAAATCCATTGGGCGAGGATTTAGTCGGCGACTTTGTTCTCAGCTTTCTTGAACGTGAAGGCGTTGATGTTCGTTTCAGCAGGCGAAAGCCTGGGCGGCGCACGAGCGCATTCTTGTTAGGAATACAACCGCCGGATCGGTTCCCGTTAGTACCTTACCGCGACAACTGCGCCGACCTCGAACTGACGATTGATGACGTACTCACGGCGCCCGTCGCTGACAGTCACACGCTACTGATTACCGGCACGGGACTCAGTCGTCAGCCGAGCCGCGACGCCACGTTGTTCGCCGCCGAACGAGCCAAGGCACACGGCACTAAGGTCATACTGGATTTAGATTTCCGCTCCGAACTTTGGGCCGACGTGCGCACCTTTGGGGTAACAATTCGCGCGGCGTTGCCGTTAGTTGATGTTGTGATCGGCACGTCGGATGAAGTCAAATCCGCCTTGCTTAAAGACGGGGTTAAGAGCATCGCCGTTAATACACAAGCATCAAGCGTGAGCGGGGACAAGGGCGCGGCGGAAGAGATCAAGAACGCGCTCGATGCGGGCCCTGAAGCTTTGGTCATGAAGCGAGGTGGTGAGACCACCATCGTGTATGTATCCGGCGGCGAGACTCTCGATGCGAGAATTTTTCCGGTGGAGGTTTACAACGTCCTCGGCGCGGGCGATGCCTTCGCGAGCGGGTTTCTTTACGGGTATCTTAAAGGATGGGATTGGCACAAATCCGCACGCATGGGCAACGCCTGCGGCGCGATTGTCGTCACCCGCCACGGGTGCGCTAACTTCATGCCCTACGAACACGAAGTTCTAACTTTTATCGAAGAACGGGGAGGATTCTAAACTTTGACTTTCGACGTGAATGAGTTTCTGCCGGCGGCGATTTTGACCCGGCTGACTGAAATCCGCGTGTCCGATCCGGAACGCTCGCTGCGAGCGGCGAAGGAGCGGAAGCGCCGCACGAACCTCACGGTTGACGGCAAACTGAGCATCCTGGCGGCGGACCACCCGGCTCGGCGCGTCACGCGCGTCGGCAACGATCCTTTCAGGATGATGGACCGTCGCGAGTACCTCGCACGAATGCTGCGCGTGATGATGAGCGATGCGGTGGACGGCATCCTGGCAACGATGGACATTCTGGAAGATTTGTTGCTCTTGCACGACATGATGCGGGAGGCGGGGGGTGCTGCGTTTCTCGACGACAAGGTACTTATCGCGAGTTTCAACCGCGCCGGACTTTTGGGCAGCAGTTGGGAGATTGACGATCCCGTGTCCGGTGCATCGGCAGCGACGTGCGCCGAATGGAGGTTGGACGGCGCAAAGATTCTGTTGAGGATTTGCGACGAAGAACCCGACTCGCTCAAGACGCTGCTCGCCACCGTCCGCGCGATCACGGAATTGAACGCGGTCGGACTCCCGATGTTCCTGGAGTCTCTACCTGTCACTAAGACCGAGAACGGCTACGCAATAATTAAGAAGGCCGAAGACCTGGCGAGAATTGTCGGCGCGGCAGCGGCGTTGGGCGACAGCGCCCGCTATCTGTGGCTGAAATTACCCTACTGCGAGAACTACGAAATGGTGGCGCGGGCGACGACACTGCCGATTATTCTTTTGGGGGGCGAGCCCGTAGGTGACGCCACGCCGTTCTTACACGAACTCGCCGCCGGTCTCGCGGCTGGCGCGAACGTGCGCGGCGCACTCGTCGGCCGTAACATACTCTATCCGGGCGATGATGACCCGCTCGCCGTGATCGAATCCGTCGGCGGAATCATTCACCAAGGTTGGAATGTAGAACGGGCATTAGACGCTCAATCCGCTCACCGCGGGCGCGATATGGATTGGCTGTCCCGTCTTGTCTGACGCTGCCGGTGCGAATATCGATAGCTACCGACTTCAAGAAAAGAAATGAGCTAGGAATTACACAAATGACACGAATGAAATATCTGACCGGGAAAGGCATGTCACAGCATCATCGCTCTCGTTGACTTGTGTGACTTGCTGCCAATGAATTGACTCGTGTTGTTCGTGTCATCCGTGGCTGAATGGTTTTCTTAAAATCTATAAACTTTCTGCAATTCTTTAATCTCGTCTGGTGTAAGGTGCCGGACCTGTTCACCACGCAGGATGAAATGGAGACGGGCCGTCTGCTCCAGTTCTTCCGCGCGGTCAACGGCTTCGTTCAAATTAGCGCCCGAGCAAATGATTCCGTGATTCCTGAGCAACAGGCAGTTGTGAGACGGGGCGGCGCGCCCGACCGCCGCCGCTAATTCTTCGGAGCCGGGGCGAAAATAAGGAAGCACCGCCAGAGGAGCCACGCGCATGAAGTAGTAGGGAGTCAGCGGCGGGAGCGGGTTTTCGGGGTCGAAGGACTCGAGGCAGGAAACGGCGACCGAGTAAGTCGAGTGCAAGTGGACGATTGCCTGCGCCTCTTGTTTCTGTCTATACACGGCGAGATGAAAAGGGAATTCTTTAGAGGGACGAATCTCGTTGTGACTCGCCCCCTCAAGATCGAGACACGAGAGGTGTTCGGGCGTCAATCCATTCAAAGGCTTCCCGGTCGGAGTAATCCAGATTTGGTTTTCGATGCGAACGGAAATATTACCGGTCGAACCGAACGCATACCCGCGGCGGTAAAAGCTATCGGCAACTTCGCATAGATTTTTGAGTGGATCGCTGTTCATGTACGCACTGAAGTAAAAGGGACGTGATGCACGGACGACCGGATGAGTAAGTCTTATGCGGCTACAGGCTGCTACGAAAAACTAAATTCAGATCATGTACTCCGCCGGATGTGCTATCGCCCCCAGAGCTTTGCCGTAAAAATTTGTTTCGCCGAAGTTACCTGACTTAAGTACCACGGGCAGCCGGAACGACCCGAGTGAGAAACATAACGGCACGCCGGGTTCGATGTTACGCCCGACTCGCAGTGCGCCCAACCCTAAGCGGCGACACAGCGCCCCTGATGTCTCGCCACCAGCGATGATTAACCCGCCGACCGGCAAGTCGTCTAAAACTTCGAGAACCAAGTCTGCTAAAGCGTAGGCTATAGTTTGCCCCAAAGCGGGGACTGTCAGCCCGTTACTTAAACCCCACTGCTGAACTTCGCGCACATCTATGTGTGAATTCGTAGTGGTGAGCAGGTAATGGCGACCCGCCGCCACCTGGTCGCGAACCTGTGCCATGAGGGTTGCCATGTTTATGTTGCCGTTCAAGAGTTCTTTCGGATGAAGATTAGTCACACCCGCTCCGCGTGCTTGTAGCCACTCGTTCTGCGCGCGCGTCGCATCTGAACAGCTTCCCGCGACTATTAAACAGCCGCGATCATTCGCCGCGGTGATTGGGGCGTCACCGCCATTGTCTTTTTGCTCCGAGACCCATCCGCGTTCGCGCCAGATGGCGGGCATCTTCATCCCGAAAGCTGAACTTCCGGTAATTAAGCGAAGGTCGGCACAAGCGCGACAGATGGTTTCCAGATGTCGGTCGTTTAAGCAATCCACGAGTGCGATTCTGACACCTTCGGCACGCAAACTCTCGAAGCGGCGCTTGAGTTGTTCGGCGCCCGCCTCGACGTCTCGGTATGATGCTAAATCCACGCGACGTTTCGTCTGCCGGCTGAGCAAGTCAACTAGATTCGGATTAGTCATCGGAGTGAGCGGATGCTCACGCATCGGTGAGTCACTGAGCAGGAGCCGATGCACGAAGTGATAACCCTGGTAAGTCGTCCTGCCGTTCACGGGCAGGGAAGGCAAAGCGATGGTGAAATCTTCCTTCAATTCGTCCAGCGCAGCATCAATGGATGGGCCGATATTTCCTTCGTCGGTCGAATCAAATGTGCTGCAATACTTGATCTGCAAGACGCGGGGTTGTCTATCTTTCAAAAGTCGTATCGCCGCGTGTGTGCGCTCTCTGGCTTCGGTAGGTGACAGGTTACGCGTTCCTTCTGCCATGACGACCGCGTGGTATCCGTCGCTCCATACCATGAACTGCTCGGCCGTCGGCAGATCAATGACCAAGAGCGTGCGCAGGCCTTGATCGGTCAGCATGCCCGCTAAATCACTCGCCCCCGTGTCGTCGTCGGCGACGGCGGCGAACACCAATCTGTTCATCGTCTTACTCGGAAAAGCACAAGTCGGTTTGCGTGCGGCACGGATTCAGCCGCGACGGAGATCAACTTCAATGAGTCTGTTCGAGGGTTTCACGTATGGCTTCCAAGCTGGTCGGTAAGCTCGAAAGAACAGGCACCCGAGACCGCCCATTCAGGTGGGGTAGAATACGCGCCATCGAAACTTGAGCTAACACAATCGCTGCTACCCTCTGCTTCTCGATTTGTTCGATCAGCGCGATCAGCAATTCGTCATGTTTTGCGGCGTCGCCGGCCAGTAAAGCGTCGTAAGCCGCTGAGGTGACTCCGGAAACAATTTCAATCTTAGCTCCGGCTTCAGCCGCGGCCTCAGTCAGGAGTTTGGAAGTGGGGCCGAGAGTCGGCGGGAAAGTGGCGGCGACGCCGATCCTGTCGCCCGCTCGCACCGCCTGCCGAGCCATCGGGTAATCTATCTTTAGAATCGGCAAGTCGAATTCGTCATTCAACCGTACGACCATCTCATTGGAAACGGACGAGCACGTAATCATCGCTAACTCGACCGCGTAAATTTCGGCGGCGGCTTCAAGCATGTTTGCCAAGCGCTCCTGCACGACTGACAGATTGTTCGCGGACAACAAGCGAAGAATGCCGTCGTCTAAGAGGTTGGTGATTTCAAGTTCCGGTGCCGACTCGTTATAGAATTGCATCAACGGATTAATGGCGGCGGGCGAAGTATGAACGAAAGCGACTTTTCTCTTTATCATGCTCATAAAACTCCGATCTACGGGCACGGCTGTTTCAACTGTTCTCTAGTCGCCAGCCTGTGCGGAATGTGCCTATGAGTGCTACTTGCCGATGTGAAGTTCGAAAGATTTAAGTTGCAACGGACAATACTCTCCGCGTCCATGCCACAAGCGGATTAAATCGTGCAGGCGCTTCTACGCCTCTTTCGGTGTCAAGTCAATGATCATCTGTGCCGAGGAACCGAAATTGTGAAGATTAAGGATTAATAATAGAGACTAAACCGAACCATACGACGATGAGACATGTGTAGGGGTAATGGACAAGTCCCCGACTCGTTTATCGCAAAGGCGCGACCAGCTTTGACTATGACGAGTTCAACGCGCATTTGAGCGAGGTGTCCGCCGCGACGGATGACGACGAAGTGTTTGGTACGTATCTCGATACCTTTGAGCGCGCCTACGAGCAGCTCCGAAGCGGTAACAGTCGAAGAGAAGAGTTTGAGCCGTACGTTTTCGCAAGCCATGTTAGTGAACGTCTTAAACCCGTGTGTGCTTGACTACTTCTTTCATAGCTGATTTATTGGGTGGCGGTTAGGACAGCCATGCAATCACGTCTTCGGCGTTCTTATCAGGCGGAAATACAGGATAAAAGACCTTTATAATTTTCGAGTCTTCGATGATAAACGTCAGCCTTTTGATTAGCACCTCAGACTCGACCTCAAATGTCGGCAGTCTCAACGCTCTGGCGAAAGTAAGTCCTGCGTCACTAAGCACCTCAAATGGAAGATGAAGCCTTTGCGTCAATTCCTGCTGATATGCTGTGGTTTGTGTGCTGAGACCGAACACCGAAGCGTTGAGTGCTTGTAGCTCGTTGAAATGATCTCGAAAAGCACATGACTGTGGTGTGCAGCCGCGCGCTCCGGGAATGGCATCCCAAGCATCCCGACCACTTAGCGGTGGCTCGTACGGTTTCCCTGTTCGCGGGTAACAATAGACCACAACTCTTTGTTTGGAGATTTCAGCCAAGTTGACGTAACGATTAGCTGTTGACCTGAGCGCAATCGAAGGGAGTTGCATCCCAAGCAGATGGTCACACGCTCCGTCATCAACGGGGACTGGAAGGTGTTCGGGTAGATTGTAAAGGTCATCTTTTCTCATAATCGTTTATGAATGTGAAGCTACATCGCTGAGGACATTTGCAACGAGCGCAACAATCAGTCCTCTGTCTTGGGTCGTCGCAGAACGAACGTTGATGTTTGCAAGGTCCTGCACGCTCACCGCTTTAGGTCAGTTCTCGTAAGACGTTGAACAGCCTTTCAATGTCGGATTCATCATTGCAAAGATGTGGCGCAATACGAAGAACATCGCCGCGAATACTGACATAAATACGAACCTCTGACAGTCGCTCACCCAATCCTTCGGGAATCCCGTTCGGCAATCTATTGCGGTTTGCACTTGCATTTGCATTGTCGGTATTATCAAACATCGTAGCAAGAGCATTGTTTTTAGTGCAAATCCATGTGCAATTCGCTGTAATCCCTATCATATGACTTACTCGGTCTTGAACGGAATGCTGGCGAGCGCCGACGCCGATTCGCTCGTCGGCATTCATCTCATCGACGTTCTTTGTGGAGCATATGCCGCGCGTGGAGCGATTGCGAGGGCGATGTCGAAAAGCGTTTCACGAAGGACGAACTGCTCACCAGCATCATGATTTACTGGGCGACCGAAACGATTAACTCGTCGTTTCTCTACTACTACGAACCGTTGCATGGTCATGTGCCGAAAGATGCGAAAAAGCGCGTCGAAGTGCCGACTAGCTTCGCCATGTTTCCGAAAGACCTTGTTCCTGCGCCGCGCGAATTGCTGCACGGTTTTTTAACGTCACACGCTGGACGGAAATGGCGCGCGGCGGCCACTTCGCTGCGCTGGAAGAGCCCGCACTATTGGTTGCAGAAATCAGGGCATTCTTCCGTGAATTATGGACCAAAAACTGAGATCGATAATGACCACCTTGGATATTGCAAGTCACCGACTCTCTAACCAACACATTGCCCAGTCTCCGTTTAAGAAATCGAGCGAAGTGGTGTCGTGGCTGGGCGCCGTCCAAGCTCAGGACTATCTCGGTGCGCTGTGGGCGGTCGGACTCCGTCTCCGAAACGCGACCGAGGCCGACATCGAACGAGCAATTGCCGACAAAACCATCGTCCGCACGTGGCCGATGCGCGGGACGCTGCATTTTGTCGCGCCCGCAGACGTTCGTTGGATGCTGGCGCTCTTGACCCCGCGTGTCATGGCGAACAGTGCGAGGCGTCACGCGCAGCTTGCCCTAGACGATGCCATCTTCGCTCGCAGTCAAGCGCTGTTCGCAGAAGCGCTCTGGGGCGGTCAACAACTGACGCGCAAAGAAATGATGGACGTGCTGGAGCAAGCCGGTATTTCTACCGACCATCAGCGCGGCTATCATATCTTGTTATGGGCCGCACAAACTGGCTTGATCTGCTGTGGCCCACGGCGAGGCAAACAGCCGACCTATGTGTTGCTTGATGAGTGGGTGCCCTCGGGCAAGCATCTCACGCGTGACGAATCGCTCGCAGAGCTGGCACACAGGTACTTCACCGGTCACGGCCCCGCGACGCTGCAAGATTTCATGTGGTGGTCGGGGTTGGCGGCGACAGACGCTAGGGCCGGTCTTGAAATGGCGAAGTCGCATCTGGCGCAAGAGGTCAGCGACGGCCAGACCTACTGGCTTGCTTCGTCTCTGCCGACTGCCCAAGATGCGTCGCCAACTGCTTACTTGCTGCCAGCTTATGACGAGTACACGGTTGCTTATCAAGACCGTCGCGCCGTCCTGAACCCGTTGTATGCACAACAGGCGAACTACAGATACGGCATCTTCAACCCGACGATTATCGTAGATGGGCAAGTTGTCGGTACCTGGAAACGCACGCTCAAGAGAGACGCCGTTATCATTACGCCAACCCCCTTCGCGAAATTCAACAACGCCGAAGCCAGCGCCCTTGCTATCGCAGCAGAAGGCTACGGGCAATTTATCGGCTTGCCTGCCGCGCTGCATCAATGAGAACTGGTTCCCCTCTGAAGCATTGACCAGAGAAAGAGTTAAATCATAGAAAAGCGGCAGACATTGCCCTTTGTCAATAGTGCAATGTCTAAAAACCCGGATGATTTATCTCCAGAGAATGGTGGCTCACAATCGGTTCGACCGGAGCGCGCGAAGCGAATGTCTTATGGATACGTCGGTGCCGTTCGCGCGCTCGGTCAACTGGGCCGTGAGCGCGCGATGTAGCAATGTGGTGGTCATTGTCACCTCGAAGGGTAAATGCCGCCATTGGCGGTCTAATGAAAAGTTAGGCGTGAGGAAGTTGAACAATATAGGAGAGGGTGGGCGTAATGAGAAGAATAGAAAAACCGAAGGAAGGTGAGTATGCACCTTATACAATCATGTATATTGGTCTCCTGCCAAACGATGGTCTTATCCTAAAGCACTTGCGTGATAATTATCTGATTACGAGAGATTTCATCTTCTCACTACCAGAAGAAAAACTGACGTATCGTTATGCTGACGGCAAATGGACGATCAAAGAAATCCTCCTTCACATCGTAGATGACGAGCGTATTTATGCCTATCGAGCACTGAGGTTCGCAAGGAATGATAAGACTGAGTTGCCTGGTTTCGAGCAAGACGAGCACGCAGCGTATTCTGGTGCGAATAAACGGAGCATTAGAAGTATTCTTCGGGAGTTCTCGACAGTGCGAAGCTCAACCATCTCGTTATTCTCTGGCCTGGACGACAATTCGTTCACAAGGGTGGGGATGGCAAATGGCAACGTGATGAGTGTACGCGCGGCGGCATATCACATCGCAGGTCACGAGCTACGCCATATGAATATTATAAAAGAGCGGTATTTATGATGATGAAGAAGTATCACAACTGCTTTGGCAAGAGAATCGCGCCTAACATCGCGCTGCGGCCGAGTTTGAAAACCGCGAGTCTTGAAGGGGACGTTGGCCCTTTCCTCTTACATTGACCGTGGGGCGGTTTTCAAACCGGCTGAGCTTCGTCGTTCGGCGGCTATCGAGAATCAGGTTATCTTGGTAAGGAGGGTGTGCGCCTGAGAATCGTCATACTCGGAGCGGGGGCTTTAGGTTCCATCATCGGTGCGCATCTGGCGCGGGCAGGAGAACAGGTGACTCTCATCGCCCGTGGTCAGCGGGCGGCATTGCTTCAGAAGCACGGCATCACCGTCACCGGCTTAGCGGACTTCACCGTTCCTGTCAATGTCATCACGCGCCCCGATGAGGTGAAGGAAACTGATGTCCTGCTGGTCGCGGTGAAGGCTTACGACACTGAATCAGCTCTCTCAAGCGTCCGTCATCTTGAGGTCAATGGCGTTTTATCTATCCAAAATGGCGTTCTCAAAGATGAGCAGTTAGCACAATGCTTCGGGGGGGAAAAGACTATTGGGGCCGCCGCGATGCTCGCCGGTGAGATAATGCCCGCCGGACACATTCGTTTCACGCGCAGCGAAGCTCTCTATATCGGGGAACTCCCCGCAGGAACGTCGGAGCGTGTTCAGTCTATAGCCACTGTCCTTGAGCGTGCCGGTATCCGCGCGGTGGTGTCGCCACACATTCAAACTGTCGAATGGTCAAAATACGTCGGGTTCGCAAGTCTAATGGCAGTCGCGGCACTCACTCGTCTGGAGACGTGTAAAATCCTTAAAGCCCCGGAACTCGCTCATGTTCTAGTCATCCTGCTGCGAGAGATGGCTCTGTTGGCGGAGAAGCTTGGCGTCCCCCTCGAAGATTACGGGGTGCTCGGCGCGAAGACGCTCACGAGTGTTTCCGTAGAAGAAGCCAAGTCGATCATCCGTCAGCGTGGGGAGCAGATGGAGGCCGTGGGGGCGACAGGGCATAAGGTCTCGACTCTGCAAGATTTGGAGCGGGGGCGCCGCACCGAGGTCGAGGAGATCATCGGCTACGCGGTGCGGAAGGGAACTACACTGGGCGTGCGGATGCCCACGGTAGAGACATGCTACAGATTACTCACAGGAATTGACGGCTACCTTCGGTGAGGCGACCCCTGTGCACACCAATCCACTTAGGAACCCCACCGGCTAAGTGCTTGCAGCCGACCTCTCGATTGCGTAGCTCTCATCATTCTTCCTCGCGCCGCAGCTTGAATGCCTGCGCTCGGCGCGGCAAAGCGGGGCGTTAGGCATTCATGAAACTGGCCGGAATGGCCAACACACATTTAATTGTCTGCTTTCGGCATAAGCAACACAGGAGAGATGAAATTGACTACGGACTGGAAAACCAAACTAATCCATCCCGATGTGAGCCTTCCTGACGGATTTCAATCGCTTGTCCCGCCCACCTACCGCGGGTCGACGACCCTATTTGCGAACGCGGCGTCGGTTAAGGACACGTGGGACCACAATGAAGCCGCCTACACCTACGGGCTGTATGGGACGCCGACGACGCTCGAGCTTGCCGCTCGGATAGCAGAACTTGAAGGCGGCTATCGAACATTTATCACGCCGGGCGGACAATCAGCCCTGGCGCTGATTTACTCTTAGCGGGTAAATGCCCCGCAGCTTGCTGCGAATGTTCGCCTGCTATCCGCAATACTCCGCAGCTTGCTGCGGCGAAAATTTATTTGAAGCCGGGTAGCCTTCATTATTGATACACACCGCGAACTTGGATTCTGCATTCTCTGTTTTCATAAGATTCAATCCAACACTTCCTTAACTCTCATCTCTTTCTTGCCGATGCTGTGCGCTTCATACCAGTGCAGTTCAGCATCGGACTCTGTCCCATCCTCAAGACGAACAAGAGCAATTCCCTTAAGCTTGCGCCACCGTCCTGAGCCACAAGTCTTACGCAACCGTTCGATATCATATATCTCGGAGTTGACCTACATGCGCGCCAACAAACGATAGCTTACGTCGACACTGCTGAAGGCGAGCTTAAGCGACGTCAACTTCATCACCAGAGAGATGATGTGCCAGCGTTCTACCGGCAGTTCATTGGTGAGGAAATAGTCGGTGTCGATGCATCATTCCATGCCTGGTTCAGCACCACGGCGAAGGCACGAGGGGCGCGGTGGAACCGTCAAAGCCTTATTTAATCAGCAAACAGGAAAGGGATGATGCGTCGTAGAGTTGATACAAGTCGTTCATCAGCGAAGATGCATATTTGAACCTCAGGATGTTTGCCCCAGAGCCTTAGTTTCCTCTCTTGCGTGCCTCGCGCGCCACCGCGCGCCACGACTCTTTCTTATACCTGTCGTAGGTAGTTACTCCCCGGTCAAGGAGTCTGTAATGAAATTCAACCTACCGAAATTCGAACGATTGCACATTCTCATTATCACCCTGCTCGTCCTGCTGGTTCCCTTCAGCCTCTACTACTGGGGCTTCGTTCGCCTCCAAACCGCTTACTTCACCGAGCACAAATCGCGGCAACTCGCCGTGATGAGTAATCAAATTAGCGCGAAGATTAAGAACCTCGGCAGCGTCGTTGAGAACGCCGGCGCCCAATTGTTCGAGAGAGCGGCGGCGGAAGCGAAGAAGAAAGGTCGTGTGCCCAAAGAATCGCCGCTCGACGAATTCAAAAAGACGCTCGCCTTGGGTGATAGACTCGAACCGCTCAACCCCTTCCTTCCCATTCCACCGAAAAGCGCGGACGCGGAACTCGCCAAGAGCCTGACCTTAAGATGGGAACGTGAGACGGAGATGTCCAAGTTGAAGATCGAGTTCACGGGCGGGTGGAAAGACGGCTCGCCCGCACAACGTCTGCAAGTAGAAGCCGATTTGGGCGGGGTGCTCCAATCGATTTTAGTCAAAGAGGCGTTCGACTCCGTGTTGATCGCCGATGCCGAGAGCGGCGACGTTATCCACCAGCATAACCGGCAGAGCGGCTCGAAGCTGCGCGTCGCAACGCTCGACGCGCTACGCGACGAGCAAAAGAATAAGCTTGACCGCCTCGCCCTCGCGCAAGCGACGAACATCCAGGACGTCAAACTGGCGGGCGACGATTACAAACTCTTCTCGCGTCCCGTCGAGATGAGTATTGCCGTATCGGGCAGCGACCGGCCGGGCTTGAGGTGGATCGTCTGCGGCTTAATCAATGAGGGACATTTCCGACGCGAGCGGTGGGCGATTTCCTACACGGTGCTGATCGTCTTCACGGCGGGGATGATACTGGCGGCACTCAGTTGGTCTTTCCTGAAGCTATGGTTGATGGGAGCGAAGGACAGGCTGCGCGTCGCCGACGTATATTTCCTGCTCTTCTCGGCAATGATCGGCGCCGCGCTACTCACCTTGTTCTCGCTCTACGTTTATACATACAGCAGTCTCTCGCACGAGGCGGACGAGAAACTGTCAGCCTTCGCCAAAGACGTGCATGACAATTTGCACGCTGAAGTGCGTGCCGCGCTCGACGAGTTGGACAGGCTCAACGAAGATTTGCTCGCCGACACCGAAAGCCGCAACCTGCTCAATGCCAAGCCGCAAGACACGCGCGCCAGTTCTTCGCCGCAGGCGGAGAAGCGGCGCCGCATCGGGGAATCAACGAAAGCTGCATTACAACCGAAGACGCTTGAAAAGACGCACATTCTCAAGCAGGAGCATGAGGGAGAGAATGAACATCCGTACCCATTCTTCACCACCGCATTCTGGATCGACGACGACCGCCAACAACGCATCAAGTGGACGACGAGGGATGCGACGACGCGCTTCGTCGCCGTCCCTCCGACGCGCGCCTACTTCAACAACATCAAGCAAGAACGGTTCTTGCACCTCGACCGGGGAGCCGTGAGCGACAATGCGAAACGGAAAGCGGACAGAGCGGTGCGGAAGGATGGCGAAACAGTGCAGGAGCGCACCTGCAAGGACTACAACGACCGAGCCGAGCATCACGACTTTTGGCTTGAACCGATCACCTCATCACTGACGGGCGTCGAGACGGTCATCATTTCAAAGAAGTTTTGCCCGCCCTACTCATCATGGGTCGCGGCGCTTGATACGCGGTTGCTGTCGATGATAGACACGGTGACGCCGCCGGGCTATGGCTTCAGCGTCATCGAAGCCGGTGGCAGAGTGCTCTTCCACTCGGAACTCGCGCAGCACTTCGAGGAGAACTTCTATGACGAGTGTGACGAGCGCGCCGAACTGCGAGCCGCCGTCGAGGCGCGGCAGAGCACAGCGCTCGGCGCAGACTATCTGGGGAGCGGACACAGCCTTTACACCCTGCCGGTCAAGGACTTCCCCGGATGGACGATTATCACCTATCGCGACAAACAGATTTTGCGCACTGCGCAACTCGAACTGCTCGTCGTCGCCGCGAACCTGTTTCTGCTTTATTCGCTACTGCTGCTGGCTCTCTTCGTCTTGATCTATCTCTGGAACCTCAACACAGGCGAAAGGGTCGAGTGGCTGTGGGCGCGCGATGAGGCGATTGCATTTTATCGCGGGGTGTTATTCGCCAATGTCTGCTTCTGTCTGCTCTTCGGCGCGGCGATCATCTACTTCGAGCGAGCGCGATTGTTCTGGCCTGCGGTGGCGTTCCCCTTCTTCGGGCTTGTCGTCGCCGCGATTTGCCTGAAGTTGAGCGGCGTGCTTCGCAAGTGCGGCGCGGGACGCAGCGACAACTCGCATCCGGTGATCCGGTGTCGCGCATGGTACGTGCTGATGATTACCACGCTGATGTTTCTGACGAGCGTGATGCCTGCGATAGCCTTCTTCAAACTCGCTTACGACGAGCAGATGAAGTTGCTTGCCAAACACGGGCAGGTGAAACTCGCGCAAGACTTGCGTGCGCGTGAAGAGCGCATCAGAGCGCAGTACGCTGCGTACGCGCGCAACCTCGCCCCCGAGATTACGCGCGACGCCGGGCGGGTAAAAGACGGGTGGGTTGAAGAGTTGATCGGTAAGCGACTGAACTGGTCGCCGGACGAGAAGCGTCGCCCGCTGGACGTGTACGAATCTGTCTTCTTGGACACGAGCCGCGAAGAAGCGATGACGGACAGCAGGCGGAATCCACCGCCCGTCGCGGAGCAGACGGTGAGCGACTCGCTTCCTGTCACCGCCGACCTCTCGGAGACGGTGTCTTACGAAAAGTATCTGAGCTATTTACGCCCGATGGTGAATCGCACAAGCGGCGAGTGGGCTGGCTTGATAGGCGCACGCTCAGCCGACGGCGCATGGGAATGGAGTGAGCAAGAAGGAAACCGGCTGCTGTTGAAGACGCGAGAAACGGACGCGGCGGAACATGCCGCGCCTCTACACCTCCGTTCGAGTGTGCCGTTCTTGACCCTGCCGGTGCCGGGTAAGACCTTTTGGGGCACGATCTGGTGGGCGATCATCGCGATCTTCGCGGTGCTCTTCGTGTTGCTGCGGTTCGTCGTATTGCGCGTTTTCCTCTTGAAACTCGACGACCCGGTGACGATGCTCCACGCGCATGACTTCACCTGCCAAGGTGCGACGAAGAAACACTTCGTCGTGCTCGGTGCCCCGTTTCTCGACGTGGGCTGGTTATTGAATGGGTCGCCGGTCAAGCGCATCACGTTAAAAGACGCTGTCTCGAAGCAGAATGCAGAAGCGGAGCAAAATGGCGAACTGCTTGCCATAGATGATTTCGATTACCGCAGCGACGATCCGGGGTGGAACATGAAACGGCTTTCGTTGCTCGAAAAGTTACATAAAGAGCGTTCGGTCATCATCTTCTCGCGGCGCGACCCGTTCTGCTTCTGTCTCGCGCCCGCTTGCGGCTCGCATCAGCAGAAACCAAGTGCCGCGTCCACTGCGAATCAGATGGATCGTTGGATGAAGGTCGTAAGTTCGTTCTGGGTTATTCACATCGAAGATAAAGGCGAGCGGCAATCGTTCATGGACTCGCTCTGTGAGGAGAAACAGAAGCTCATACCGCCCGATGCACAGGCAGACCGTCGCTTCGCACAATACTTGCGATGGCTCAGCCGCAGATTACCGAACGGCGACAGACACCGCGCTGCGCTCTACGACTCGCTCGCCGACGAGTGCGCGCCTCGCGCCTATTTGCAGAACGTCGGCAGAGAGATTCTCGCACATCCTAAGTTCAAGGAGTTGAGCGCCGAACAACTCATCCGCCTGCTGCTCGAACAAGCCGAGGCATACTACAAAGCGGTGTGGGCGACCTGTTCGCCCGACCAAAAACTGACGCTCTACTACCTCGCGCAAGACTGCCTCGTCAGCGCGAAGAATATCGAAGTACGGCGACTGATGCGGCGCGGGCTGATCGTGCGCGACCCGGACGTGCGGTTGATGAATAAGAGTTTCCGGCAGTTCGTCCTCTCGACGGCGACGCCGGAGGAGATTCGCGCGGACGCACGAATGGATAGCAGTTGGTCGAAACTGCGCCTGCCGTTATTGTTGGTACTGCTCGGCGTAGCGCTCTTCCTTCTCGTCTCGCATCCCGAACTGTATAGCTCTTCGATGGCGATCATCACGGCGCTCGCGACCGGTATCCCGACTGTCTTCCGACTGCTCGGCATGTTCCAGCGCGGTAAGCCCGCCTCCGAACTCACGCAAATGTCCGCCGGGGCGACGCCGCACGCCACATGAGTAGCGCGGACGACCCGAGAAACAAGCGCGGCGAGACTCCGACCGATGGTTGAGCGGATCATACTTTTAGCGAGTCTGATTACCGGTCTTGCGTAATTGAGCCACTTGCCTGAGCACCACGACAACTGCTCCTCGTCAACCGACGATGCCAGGCTGTTACATTTCCTCCTTTCAAGTTTAAAAGTGGCACCCCAATTGGTAGTATTGAAGTTACAGTACGAACGAATTCAGGTTTATAACTGAAATGGTCGAAATCACTAAGCTATGACAGGACCGTCATACACAGCCGCCCGGGTTGTTGCCATTGCGGTCGAGAAGCACTTCGCCCGCAATCTCGCCACGGCGCGTCAGCAAGCCCGGCAGGAACTGGCACCACACCCTGACCCTCAAACCATCGAAGCGATCATCGATGCTGCATTCTGGGCGAGCCTCCGGCGCGAGGAAGGTTTCTCCCCGAAGATTTCGCTCGCCTTCCTCCCACCCGAGCAAGCGGGACAGCCTCTAAGGTTCGAGCGACAATTTCCACTCACACCCGCAGCCCTCTCGCGGCTCGCGCCGGCCGTCGAGCGCCCCGGAATCCATCTCGGCATCTGGCGAGACGGGAACGAACTGTGTGTGTGGGGAACCACGCGCACGATCCCCAAATTCTGCTTCGTGCTGGAGGTCATCGAACCCGGACTGCTGGTGGTCAAGTACCGCCGCGGTCAAGACACTGGCAAGTTCGTCAACGTCGTGGTGCTCAAGGGCGATCAGATCAAAATGCTGGACGAAAAGGGCACCAGTCTGCCCAATTGCCCGGCGCCTCTTACGACGCTACTCGGCTTCGGCTCATTCGACTCTCAAGTTGATTCGGTGAATGTGCTCGTGCAACTGGCCGTCTCCATGCGCACGCACGGGCGAGGCGGGTCGCTGCTCGTCGTACCCCAAGGCTCTGATGAGTGGCGGGAGTCAATCGTGCAACCCGTTTCATACTCGGTGGAGCCTCCCTTCTCCGAACTGGCTGAACTCATGCGGCCAGACGCAGTCGAGAGGGGCCAGCGTTTGTGGCAGGAGGCATTCATTGATGCGGTCGAAGCGATTGCGGGACTGACGGCGGTGGATGGCGCGACCGTGATCAGCGATCAATATGAGTTGCTCGCCTTCGGCGCGAAGATCGGGCGCCGGGATGGAGGCGCGCAGGTCGAACAAGTAATTGTGACTGAACCGATCGTCGGCGACGTGGCCTCGGTCGTACATCCCGTACAACTAGGCGGGACTCGGCACCTGTCGGCGGCGCAATTCGTACAAGATCAGCGCGAATCGGTATCGCTCGTGGCGTCACAGGACGGTCGCTTCACGGTCTTCGCGTGGTCGTCGTGTGAAGAGATGGTCCACGCGCACCGCGTTGAGACGTTGTTGCTGTAACCGCAGGCTTGAAATATCGATACTATGGTTGCTGCTTTCGGCGCATCCTCCAGTTCGAGTCTTATTCAACTTGCGCCTCTACCTAATCAATGACTTAAGTTACGTTCATCGAGGGGCATGTCTAATTGAAACGTCATATTGTGGTCACGGGTGTAGGGCTCGTCACGCCGCTCGGCAATACTGTTCAGTCCACGTGGTCGGGGCTCCTGGCGGGCCGCGATACACTATCCCCCGACCTAATCGTATCGGCGGTCGTGTCACCAGCGCAGTTAAGTGATGCCCTCGGCGCTGAAAATCAATGGGTAAAAGTAAATCATGGCACCGATGACAAAGACCGCAAAGAATGCCACCGAGACCTTCGTCCGAAGACCCAGGAAAACCACCTGCTCGATGGCCCGCAAAAACCAAAACACCGCGATCAGAAACAGCAGAGCTTTTCCCAGCCGGGTGGTTAACAGTTCTGAGGTATGACAGATCGAGAGATACGCGAAGATCAGAAAGACGAACGTCAGGCACAGGTTCAGAATCTGCATGACCGCCTGATTGACGACACTGAGAGAGGCCAAGTCTTCCTTCCAGCGAAACAGCTTCCAAAACGCGAGATGGAAGATGGCAAACGCCACATGGTAGATTCCGCCAATCAGGATCACCGATTTTGCGCTCATGATTTCCCTTTGACCTCACGACCGGGAGCAAACCACAACAACGTTGCAACAGGTCTGATTGATGAGAAACGCGCCGCCCGCCGAGCCGCGTCGAGCGACTCTCTGAGTCCACGCGCTCATCACTGTGGCGCTCTTTCGTTGTGGGCCGCCCGGTTTTGCAAAGGGTCTCACCTCGATCAACGTGCGCGCTGGAGACTCTGCAAGAGCTTGAACACCTTGCGTGCCATCTTTGATTCCGGCGAGAGGAGATTTTGCGGGCCGTTGATGGTCGGGCGAGTCTCCGTGTTGAAAACCAAGATACTAGCCGTGCGTGCGCTCGGGCACAGGCTCAGGTACGACCGGAAGCCGTTCTGATCGCCGTTGTGTCCGACGTAACGTCGCCCCTCGATGTCGTCGATGAAAAACGACAGGCCGACCGCGGTATCTTCATTCATCCAGCCTTGCGTGTAATCCCCCGCGGCTGTGAATTGCGGCTGCCACATCTCTTCAAGCGTTGCGCGCTTTAACACCCCGTCGTAAATCGCCTGCTTTTTCGGGTCTCCCAAAAGAAAGTTGACGTACTTCAGCATGTCCGGCAGCGACGCGTTCAGGCCGCCGTTCGAGACCGTCACGCCTGTGTCCGCGTCGAAGCGTCCCGTGGTGCGCTTGCCGTCACGCACGTAGTAGCTGTGCGAGCGATGCTTAAGCAGGTGATAAGGCGTCGCGTCGAAGAAGCTGCGGTGCATCTCAAGCGGCTTGAGGATGTTCTTGTCAATGTAAACTTCGTAATCGTCGTGCGACAGTAGTTCGATAATGCGCCCCAGGTAGATGACGCCCGGATTTGAATAGCTGAACCGGCTACCTGGTTTGAAGAAGACTTCGGTGTAAGGCATCATCGCCGCGATCTGCTCCCAGCGCGGCGGCTCGAACGGCTGCCAATCCTTGTCGCCGTCGCGCCACGTCCACGTCGAGTTGCGGAAGCCCGCGCTGTGCGTCAACAAATGTTTGATCGTGATTCCGCTCATGTCTCCGTAAGGGTTGTGGGCGGCCTTGAGTTCGGGCACGTATTTGATGACGGGGTCGTCGAGCTTCAACAGCCCGCGGTCTCTGAGCTGCATGATGGCGATGCCGGTGAAAGTCTTGGTGATCGAAGCCCAGTGGTAGATGGTGTCTTCGTCAACCGGGCGATTCTGTTGGGCATCCGCCAGCCCGTAGAAATCTTTGGCGATGACTTGGTTGTCCCGGATGAAGAAAAGACTGCTGCCGACGACGCCCGGCCGGCGCAACTCATCTTGGTAATTCTTCTTAAACTCTCCGTAAGCCCGCGCGAAGTTGTCGGCCTCATGGGTAGCGGGCTGGCCCTCAGCGGCTGACATAAGAATGATCATCAAGCACCCTGCCAACGTCAAACAGCATAATGTTTCAGCCTTCCTCACACCGTGACCTCCTGCTCATAATTATCGTACCAACTCAACCTGCTCGCCCCGAAAAGATTTTGGCGGCTCACAAGGTTAATGTGCGCCTGATCGCCGGTGACTTTAATCCATGCCCCGTTTATGAAACCGCCACTTCTGCCCACTCGCTTGATGCCACGCCGCTGGTTCGCTGCTGTTGCTCGCTTATAGGTAAGACAGTTGCTTGTACTGCTTGCTGACGAGCCGGCGGACACAGAGATGGTCTGGAACCCATGTCTTTGTGCTGATAGTGTGGCTATCGGTGTTGGAAGCGTTTAATGAATGTCTGTGAGAAAAATTGGTTAGGACAGTTTTCATGTGATTTCTTACTCCAAGAGGACTGCTTGGAGGATGGTTAGAGTAAATTTTCGCACAGCGGATGTTGGCACCCCAAATATGGATACCATCAGTGCTCCCAGTGTACTACCGACAGATGCCGCGCGTGATGCTCCGCTACGCGATTGAGAAGTTTTCCGCCTACGAGAGACAGCGTCACCTTTGCGGTGAAATTTAGTACCGCCTGTGGCTTTAGCTGAACAGGATCATAAACTCTCTACTGTCTTACTCTCGCGTGTGTTTTTATTGTCCACATAGATGTTCAGCACGAGACGTTCCATGAAGAGCGCAGGACTACCCAGTTCCGTGAAGCCGAATTTGCGGTAGAGTTCATGGGCATCGCGCGTCGCCAGCATCCATCTTCGCAAGCCTTGTAGCTCTGGATGCGAGACGATGATCTCCATGAGCCACTTGCATAAGCCGCGCCCTCTGTGTTCCTCGACAACGAACACGTCGGCGAGGTAGGCGAACGTTGCATGATCCGTGATGACGCGCGCGAATCCGACCTGAGTCTTGTCTTTGTACAGACCGAAGCAGAGCGAGTGTTCGACGGATCGTCGCACGACCTCGAAGGGGATGTTCTTTGCCCAATATGACGTTTGCAAGAACCCATGCACTGCTACGAGGTCAATCCGATCTGGTTCGGTGCTGACGGTGTACTCACCTCGCTGCCACTCTGTTTGCATTCCTCACCTCGACAGGTTTAATCATAGGGTCCAGCGCCTCGAACCAGAACTGCATTGCTTTACTTACCGCCAATCGCGCCGAAGGTCGCACCTGCGTAAGCCGTATCAATGCCGACTTCGCGCCACGGCGCGATGTCCTTTTTGACAGCTTCGAGTTCCGCTTCAATCGCTGTCACCGAGTCTTCGCCGAGCGGCAGTCTGAGCGGCGGGTTTTCAGATTCGACAACCTTGATCATCGCTTGCGCCGCTTTGCGCGGGTCGCCCGGCTGCTTGCCGTCCATCTCCTTCAGCCAGCTAACGAACTCATCGGTTGCCGGATACTCTGTCATGCGTGTCTCCGGTAGATGTAGTGAGCGCCCGTTGAAGTCGGTGCGGAACGCGCCCGGCTGGACAATGGTGACACGGATACCGTGATGGGCGGCTTCTCCCGCGAGAGCCTGCGACAAGGCTTCGAGCGCGAACTTGCTCGCGGAGTAATACCCCGTCGCAGGAAAAGCGATGAAGCCGCCGACCGACGAGATGTTCAAGATATGCCCGCTCTGCTGCTTTCTCATCTGCGGCAACACGGCGCGCATGACGTTGAGTGCGCCGAAGATATTGGTCTCAAATTGCTGGCGAATCTGCTCGTCTGTTGGTTCTTCAAGCGCGCCCATCAAACCGTACCCCGCGTTATTTACCAGCACGTCAATGCGCCCGAACTCTTCGACGGCTTCTTCAATTGCCCTGTGCGCTTCGTCCTTGTTTGTGACATCGAGACGCGCGACGCGCGCCGTCTGCGGATACTTCTTGACCAAGGCACTCAATGTCTCCGGCTTGCGCGCCGTTGCCACGACCTTGTAACCTTGCGCCAAAACTTCTTCCGCCAGCTCGCGCCCGAAGCCCGTGGAACTGCCCGTGATAAACCACACCTTTTGGTCGCTCATTTTGTCTCCTGCTTCGTTTAAGAAATTGAATTGCGGTATGACCCGTTTTCGATGTCATCCACAAGCGAGGTTTTCCCCATCACGACCGAGCCGATGTAGCCGGTCGCACCCGTTAAGAAAATTCTCATCGTTCTTGTCTACTGCTGTGTGCAGACTTTCACACCGCAGCCGCGTGTTCAAGCGTCTAGTAGTCGATGTAGCCACGCTTACCCAGTGTGTGAAAGGTTGGATGGTCAGGCACGTTCAATTCGGCGTTCCTGCTGAATCGCTCCGGCAAATCTGGATTTGCCAAAAACTTCATGCCGTAAACAATCGCGTCCGCACCGTTTCCCGCTAGGAGTTTTTCGCCACTTTCTTTCGTCAATCTGCCATTGGCAAAATAAACTCCACCGTAAAGTGGTCGCAAAATGGAATGCCAATTTAGATTTTTGGTCGGGAGCGGCACCCCACGACGAAACGAGTCGCCTTCGCTCTGTTCACAAATGTCTAGTCGTGTAACCCAATTTGCAGCACAGCGAAGCCATCATCTTGCGGAGCATACCCAAGCTGTTGCCGCGTAGTAACCAAGTCCAGCCTCTTGAAACGATTGTTTGACACTCCATGCACAATCGCAAACTGAATGTCCGGCGTTTCGACACATTGCACTAACAAATGAACAAGGTCTCTTTCGCTGATGAACGCGCTGATGTCTCGCGCCGTATGATCTTGTCCTGCTTCAAACTCAGCAAGATTGCCGATCCTCACTGCGATGCTGGATAAACCTTTGGTGAAGGCGAAATATGAAGCCAAGGCTTCCCCAAAGCATTTGGTTACGCCATACATGTTCTTGGGTCGCACAGGCATGTCGGCTCGGACTTGGACTTCTAGCGGATAGCCTTTCAACATCAGCTAATCGAACATGGTAATTCGCGCCACAGGTCTGGTAAAAAGCAGTGCCGATTCTTCCTGCCGCTCCCGTTAGTAAGATTCGTTGGAGAGTCATGGCACTTGAATATACGTGATAGCTGTGTGATCCGATAGCAATCTATGGAGAAGCGTAAGCTGCCCAACTATGCGCTGACCTGCAAAACGATTTTGCCGCGCGTGCGCCCACTTTCGGAAAGTTGATGTGCCTTTTTCACTTCCGCGAGCGGCAGCACCGTGGCGACATGCGTTTTCACTTTGCTATCGTCAATCAAGCGGTTGATTTCGGCTAACTGCTTCGCACTCGGCTGGGCTTCGATCATCGCGGCTTTGACGCCGAATTCCTTCGCTTTTTCTTCGGACGGAGGTTGCACTGTTGTTACCAGAAAGCCGCCTTTTTTCAGAGTCTGGAATGCCCGTTCTAAAGTGTCGCCGCCGACCGTATCGAACACGACATCAACCTCTTTGACGAGTTCTTCAAACTTCTGCTCCGTGTAATCAATAAATTCGTCCGCGCCCAGACTTCTGACGAATTCCTCGTTTTTGCCCGAAGCCGTACCCGTGACGAACGCACCTTTTGCTTTGGCAAGTTGGACAGCCATCGAACCGACTCCGCCCGACGCGCCCGTGATCAGAATTCTTTGCCCGCGTTGGAGCTTCGCTTGATCAAACATCGCTTGCCACGAAGTCAACGCGCCGACCGCAATCGCCGCCGCGTTCTCAAAGTCGAGGCGTTCCGGCTTCAGCGCAATTTCATCCGCTTTGGCAATCGTGTATTGGGCATAACCGCCACTGTGTGAGCCGATGTAACCATAGACCCCATCGCCCCGTTTGAAATCTTTGACATCGCTACCGACTTCTTCGATTGTTCCGGCAATTTCGCAACCGAGAATGATAGGAAGTTGTAGCTTGAACATCTCTCCCAAGCCATCGCGGATTTTCCAATCAACCGGATTGACCGCCGAAGCGTGAACCTTCACCAAAACTTCGTCCGCTTTCGGCGCGGGACGCTCGACATCGGTGTAATTCAGAACGCTTTCATCACCGTATTCATTAATTATTACTGCTT
>JACDEG010000022.1:24084-24469 GCA_013816505.1 Pyrinomonadaceae bacterium
ATTGTTTTCTCCCTGTAAATTCAAACTGGAATTATTTGGTTAAGGCCTTGACTAAACCGTCGCTGTCTTCCAGAAACCGATAGCGGATGATCTGATTTTCCCGGACGGTAAAATGCGCCGAAAAAGTTGACTCGAAAACTACTCCCGTACTCAACATCCGCGAAGCCAATTCTCCGGTGGCAACGGCAAAATCGCCGTCAGCCAAAATGTGTTCAATCTCAAATCGAACGGATTCAAGATTGTCTTGCAGCACTTGAAAAAATTCTTTTACTTCTTGGCGGTTGTTCCGCTGCCCAAGCCAGGGTGCCAATGTTTCCTCGCCCGCGATAAACCAATCTACATCGTCGGAAAACTGATTGACGATTTTATCCAGATTTTTGGCAGC
>JACDEG010000364.1 GCA_013816505.1 Pyrinomonadaceae bacterium
TTCGCACTTGGGACAATTAGTCAACCGGGTCCGGCGTGTGTTAACCGCATAAATACACGACCCTGCGCGGGCTACGCGAACGTCGTTTGATTTGCCTCGGCGTTCTCCGCGAACTCTGCGGTGAATCCAAACGTACCAGCCTTGCTTTCCGAATCGCGCAAAGATCGAGGATACAAAAGAGATGGGTTCTGAGGTAGAGGTTGAAACACGGACGGGCGTCGAAATCACCGGAGCGAGGGGGCTGCCAGCGTGGGGTCACGACGATCTGCCAGAGCCACTGCCGTTCTCGTTCGGAAACATGCTGCGCACCATCGGCCCCGGCGCGATTTTGTTGGCGACCTCCATCGGCGGCGGCGAGTGGTTGGTCGGGCCGGCGATGGGCGTGCAGTTCGGAACCGGCATCTTCTGGGTCGCGACCGTCGCGATTGTGCTGCAACTGATCTTTAATCTTGAGGGGATTCGCTACACACTCTACACCGGCGAGCCGATCTACAGCGGCTTCATGCGGCTGAAGCCAAGTTCCAACTTCTGGTCAATCTTCTACGTCATCCTTGCTTCATTACAACTCGGACTACCCGCACTCGCGTCGGCCTGTGCGTCGGTTCTGTTCGCCGCCTTCCTCGGACAGATGCCGGGCGCGCCCGACGCACGCACGCTCGTCCTCATCACTTACGGAGTGATGATGGTGACAGTGTTGATACTTTTGTTCGGAGGCACCATCGAGCGGATGCTGGAATATGCTTCGTGGGCGATGCTCGCGTACATCTTCGTGTTCCTGTTGACGGTCAACATCTTCTTCGTTCCGCTCGCGAATTGGGGCCGCACGTTGGTGGGTTTCTTCAGTTTCGGCTACGTCCCGGCTGGGGGCGTGGACATCCTGCTGCTCGGCGCGCTGGCGGCGTCGGCGGGATCGGGCGGCATCGGCAATTTGACGATTACGAACTGGGTGCGCGACAAAGGCTTCGGGATGGGCGGTCGGGTCGGCGCGATTCCAAGCGCCATCGGCTCGCATGAAATCAAGCTGTCGCACGTCGGAAAAGTATTCCCCGTCAATTCTGAGAACATGCGCCGCTGGAAGTTGTGGTGGAAGTACCTCGAAGCCGATCAGGTATGGCTGTGGGGCGCCGGTTGCTTCGTCGGAATGTTCTTAAACGTTAATCTCGCGACGGCGATTATCCCGCCGGGGGCGGACATCTCGCAGGTCGGCGCGGGCGCTTTCCAGGCGCAGTACATGTCGCAACTATGGACGGGCTTCTGGTTTCTTGCGCTCTTGAATGGCTTTTGGATTCTGTTCTCGACGCACCTCGGCAACACCGACATCCTCATCAGGACGCTGACCGACATCATCTGGGTCGGAAGCCGCAAGGCGCGGTCGTGGCGCGGCGGCGACATCCGAAAGATTTACTACGGGCTGCTTTTGATCTTTACCGTGTGGGGAATGATCGCCGTCAATTGGAAGGATGCGATGGGGCTTTTCAAAATCCTCGCCAATATCGCCGGTGTGGTGCTCGCCATCTCCAGCATACAAATACTGTTTGTCAATACAAAGCTTCTGCCGACGGCGCTGCAACCTTCAGCCTGGCGCAAGGCGGCGCTCGTCATGTGCTCACTCTTCTATACGACACTCGCGGTGATGGTCTTCTGGAGCCAGGTCAAATCTTACTTCTGAAATTGTGGAGGACGACGCTGAAACCTTCGACCGGAAATCTGATCGGGCGGCGGGACATCTTCCAAATCGCAGGGGGCGACCACCGCCGCCGGGGTCCGCGTAGTGAGCGTGCTCTCGGACGCCGACGTTCTAGGGGCGGTGCAGAACGTCAAGCGCGAATCGATCCCGTCGCAACTGAAGATCACGGATTTGCGAAGAAAGGCGTGTTCGTCTTTGAGCAGTAGCACGCACGAAAGTGAAAGAGTTTTCAAGCGGCGCAATCGAGACGGAACGGTTGAGGCACGAATGGACACGCGTGTTATGCGCGCGCTCGCCTAACACGCAGCGCTTCACCTACAATCTTTCTCCACAAATATTCAGATGATCGGACCGTGCCTTTTCTCTGTAAGCGGCTGTTGTTTTAACGCCAGCCGCCGTCACCATCGCCCCACACAAAACTAACATCGCTACCAGTGGCACCAACCGCTTGCAGTTCTTTAGAAGCAACGAGTAATAAACCACTCTGCCAGCGTAAATCATCACAGAAGGAACGGCGAAGAGTAGGATGTTGAGCGGTCCGTCGCAATCAACTGCACCGTTGATTCCTTAATCTCGATATTCGTTGACAGGAAGTAGCAGGCCGAACAAAGCTACAGGCACAAAGCAGACGATGAATATGCTTACTGCGGACGTGACCACGTTCTGCCTCATACAACTTGCCACACCATCAAAGTTAAGCGCCGAACACCCGAGCTAAGCGGCGCGCTGAGATGCTGGTCTTCAGGAAGCTTGCTAACTGCGCGTCCGCTACAGCTCTTTGTGAGGCTTACTTGTCGCGATAGTTCAAAGGCGGCTTTTGATTAGCCGGGATGCGAGAACGGTATTCGTGCCCTGCGCGGCGTTTTTTGAAGCTGGCCTGTGCCCCTTCTAATTGTCCCGAATCACTAAATAAATCGGCTGCTGTCAGCGCCAATGTCTTCGCCGCCACAAGCATGCCTTTGCTTCCTATCGACATCCCTGCACAAGCCGTCGCCTGCCAACTGTGCAATGGTGTGCCAGGAACAAAAGTCGCTGTCCATAGATGCCCTGTAGGGATTAGCCAACTCACATCACCTACATCCGACGAACCTGAATCACGGGCCTCTTCAGCCCTCTGAATCTGCTCCTGGCTTCCTAACGATGGTGCATTCTCAATAGAAAGTGTTGTGCGAAGCTTTTCCGCGAATGTTTGCTCTTCAACTGAGTAACGTATACCGCCGACGTGCCGCAAATTGCGGTCCAATAGCATGTTTAGTGTGTCATTTGGGAGGACGTTATGGACACTGCTAACGATCTCCATCTCCATGCGTGTCTCCGTTGCCAGCGCCGCTGCTTCAGCACATTTCAAGATGCGCGCCCAGATTCCATCCAGAGTGGACATATCCGGATGACGTGCCAAGTAGTACACTTCGGCAAAATCAGGAACCACATTCGGAGCGGCACCACCGTTAGTGATGACATAGTGCATCCGAGTCGATTCCGGCACATGCTCTCGCAACAGTTCTACGGCGTGGTTCATCAGTGCCACAGCGTCAAGGGAAGAGCGCCCTTGTTCAGGAGCTATGGCAGCGTGAGATGCTTTTCCACGGAAGCGGAACTTAGCTGAAATATTTGCTAAAGAATTGCGCCAGCCTGCATAGTTCTGGCTGCCTGGATGCCAAGCAAGGACTACATCACAATCCTGGAAAGCCCCAGCGCGGGCCATGTAAACCTTCCCAGCACCACCTTCTTCAGCAGGAGTTCCATAGAAGCGAACTGTACCACGGAGATTCTTCTCCGCTAAAAAGTCCTTGGCCGCAACAACTGCCAGTGCGGATGCCACTCCGAGGAGATTATGCCCGCAGCCGTGGCCTGCTGCTACATTACGAACTTTCTTCTCTGGAAGGGCTTCTTGCGATAGGCCAGGCAGCGCGTCGTATTCGCCCAAGATACCAATCACTGGTTTCCCTTGTCCCCAACTGGCGGTGAATGCCGTGGGGATGCCAGCCACATTTTCCTGAATTTGGAATCCCACGTTTCGTAATTCAGATTTGAGCAACTGGGAGCTCTGCGTTTCCTTGTAGCTTAGTTCGGCGAACTCCCAAATTTGGTGTGATAAGCCAGTGAAGTGTTCTGCACGGCGATCAATCTTTTGGAGCAACGCGGCGCGGTCAGAGGGATTAATCTTTGCTGAGTCCTGCCTTGGTCGGGCTAGCAGCATACTATGCAGCACAAAGCACATCAGTATTGCACATGTTTTCTTCATAGTTCACCAACTCACCAACTCCTCTAGAATAGTAAGCCTAACGTCGGAGTTGACCGGGCGCGGCGATTAGCAACAACGTGGAAAGCAAAGAACAAGTTAAAGAGGACGCCACCCGCGCTCCGGTCCAACGCGTTGTTGGGCGGCGTACCTGTGTAACGGCGCTGATGCGCTTCACCATGTCCTACCCTCCCAAGGTCACGACTTGACCGACACTAAGCTCGCCCGCCCTGACCACCGTGCCGTATACGCCGGCGTAATTCTCGTTCATCCGAACAACAGTCTTCATCACTTCAGAATCTCGCTCGGCTGTGTCTGGGTCAAGATTAACCATGACACATCGCTCATCCCTCATAGTAACCCTGAGCGCTGCCCCGCTGTTCCCCTCACCAAACATCAATGTCCGGCCCACCCATCTGTCTTCCTCAAACGGCTCAGCGCTATCTGTTTCGATCACAACATTTGGTCGAAATCTGCGAAGGTCAACGTCTCGGCCTGATTCGCGCTCGACACAATGCAATGTGCCGAGGTTGATGACCGAAATACAGGCTTCGTCGAAGATGCCATGATTGAGATTCATCAATTCGACATCACTGCCATACCGGCTCGAAAGTTCCTCCCGTAGTTCGTCGCTTTGGAGTTCGTACTCTTTCCCGTCCGGCGTACAAACGTGCGTTGGGAGTAGCTCGGCAGTGTTGCTGTCGAGCCCGAATGGTTTATAGAGGAGCAACTGCGGTAATTTGCTCGCTGTCAGCCATGGGAACCCACTTTTGTCAGTGAGTCGCCGAAAAGCTAACCTACGATCACCCTCAATGCCATGCCAACTTAGCCTTGCAACATCTAGTAATTCACCGGCCATTGACTTAACTGGGTAACGAAAGATGGCATTAATTCGTCCTAGTTCCATATGACTCCATAGCAACTCTATACTGTGACAATGTAGACGCCCAACGCTAATTAGACGCCCGAACGGACGCCGCAGATTACGCCTCTTGAGGCGTCTAATCAAGTGGGTCGCGGCAGATCAGCTATAGCGACGAGTCGGTCGAAGATGTCTGGTTCGGCGAGCATGTTTGAATGATGGGGGCGCGTTTGGGTGAGTCGCCGACCGGCCCGCGCCGCCCGCATCGTTTTCTTGGGTTAATGCGATTCACGTGGGATGCCGGCTCCGCTACCGCCGATCAGGAAATCAAGGTCGGCACCCTGGTCGGCCTGCATCACGTGGTCGACGTAAAGCTTGTAATAGCCACGCGCGGGCGCTATCTGCGGCGGTTGCCAATGAGCGCGCCGAGCGGCGAGTACGTCATCAGAAACATCCAGATGGAGAGCGCGCCCGAACACGTCTAACTCAATCATGTCGTTGTTTTCGACGAGCGCGAGCGGGCCCCCGGCGGCGGCTTCGGGCGAGACGTGCAGGATTACCGTACCGTAGGCCGTGCCGCTCATGCGCGCGTCGGAAATACGTACTATGTCAGTCACGCCCTTCTGCAACAGCTTCGTCGGCACCGGCATATGGCCCACCTCCGGCATACCCGGATAGCCGCGCGGACCGCAATTCTTCAACACCATCACGCATGTTTCGTCGATGTCCAAATCGTCGCTATTGACGCGCGCGTTCATGTCTTCGACGTTCTCAAACACGACGGCGCGCCCGCGATGCTTCATCAATTCCGGCGATGCCGCCGAAGGCTTCAGGACCGCCCCGTTCGGGCACAAATTCCCGTAGAGCACGGCGATGCCACCGTACTGTTTGAATGGCGCGTCGAGCGGCATAATCACTTCGCGGTTGTAGCAAGGAGCGTCCGCGACGTTTTCGCCTATTGTTTTACCGTTGACCGTCAGGGCGTCGCGGTGAATCAAATCTCCGAGTTCCCGGATTACCGCCGGCAATCCGCCCGCGTAAAAGAAATCTTCCATCAGATACTTGCCAGACGGCATCAGGTTAAGGATGCACGGCACCTCACGTCCCAACTCGTCCCAATCTTTCAACGTGAAATCGACGCCGATGCGACCAGCGATGGCGAGCAGGTGAATCACCGCGTTCGTCGAGCCACCAATCGCACCGTTGACACGCACCGCGTTCTCGAATGCCTGGCGCGTCAAAATCTTCGACATGCGCAAATCTTCATGCACCATTTCGACGATGCGCCGCCCGGCCATGTGCGCCAACACGTAACGGCGCGAATCGACCGCCGGAATCGCGGCGTTCATCGGCATCCCGATGCCGAGCGACTCGACCATGCTCGCCATCGTCGAGGCGGTTCCCATCGTCATGCAGTGACCAGCCGAGCGGCTCATGCAAGCTTCAGCATCGACGAAATCACAGAGCGGCATCCGACCGCAGCGAACGTCTTCGCTAAACTTCCAGACGTTAGTGCCGGAGCCGATGTCTTCGCCGCGGAACTTACCGTTCAGCATCGGGCCGCCAGAGACGGCGATGGCCGGCAGGTCGCAACTCGCCGCGCCCATCA
>JACDEG010000789.1 GCA_013816505.1 Pyrinomonadaceae bacterium
CCCACTTCCCTCTCGGCGCACAGCCGCAGCGCCTGCGTCGTGATCTGCGCGAAGCCGTGCAACACCACCTGCCCGACTTCCCCGACCGGATGAAGCTGCGCCTCTTCATCCTTCGCACTCACCTCAAGCCGGTCGCCCTTGCGCCCGATTCTCGCGCCCTGCGTCATCACGTGCAGCGTCCGCCGGTCGTCGTCCGCCGGAAACAGTCTGAGCAAAGGCGCACGCTCCGGCACACTCTCCGGCTGCACTTGCAGCGCCTCGGCCAGACGCGCCTCCTCCGGCAGACACACCGGCGCGAGCGAACACTTGACGCACAGACGTTCATTCGTCGTCACCGGCGGACGCTCGATTGACGCCTGCAACTCCCTCGCTCTTTCCAGCGCTCGCTCCAATCCGGCGCGCGCCGCGTCATCGACGGGGACACGCACCATCACATTATCCGCGTGATACCGGACGCGCCCTTCTGTCACTTCACGCCCCGCGTGCTCTTCGATCAGCGCGGCATACGCGACCACCTGCAAACGGTCGCTCGGCCACGCCTCCGCCGCCCCGTCCTTCGAGCGCGCCGACCTCCCCCGCTTATGTTCGTATGGAATCAGCATCCCATCCCGCCGCCGCACGCAATCCACCTTCCCCGTCAGTCCCCACCGCTCGCTCTCCAGATTCAACGTCAAACACTCTTCATCTTCATCCCGCTCAATCTCAACATGCAGCCGCCGCCCCGCATACACCCGCTCATCCGCCACGCGAATCTGCTCCACATTCTCAAGGTAATAAAGCCGCTCACAGTACGCGAGCGCGTGCAGCGCATGGATGGGTAGCGATTGCATATGAATTTCCCTTTCATGAGATCGAACGGGTGATGCGCGGATCAACAATCTCCGTCCACTCCCAGCCGTCGCCACCGGGTACACTCGTAAGAGTTGCAGGCTCCGGCTCAAACTGATAACGACGCCAGCGCGTATCCGCCGCGCCGACGTGATCCACCCACACCGGCAACTCAAGCGAGCCGGTGTCGCTCGGCAGCAAACGGTGCCACTTGCCTTCGACGCGCTCGCACAATCGCACGTCGTTAACGGCATCATCACTCAGTCCGAGACAGAGCACGCCTGAGCGGTCAACGTCGGCGGGAGCATGCAATGCTTCGGTGATGCGCTCTTCAAGAGTGCGACCGTCTTCCTGTGAACTCCCGCCCTCATCTTTCTTTTCACGCGCCGAATCAATCCAGCACAGGAACTCGATGCCGCACAGCGTCTCAACGAAGTCGGGCGCGTTGCCAAGCTTCGACTGCTTACTCGCGACGCCATACTTGTAACGACTCAGCTTCCGCAGCGTCGTCGCGATCCGTGGTAAACGCCTGTATGCAAACGCGAGCCGCACGCCTTCATGCCGCCGCCTGAAGTGCTCACCGACGAGCGAGAGCAGCATCCCATAAACGGTCGCGGGCGGCGGCAACGGATAAGTCTCCGCGAACGAACGCGCGTAAGACTTGCGGAAGCTCGCATAAGGGGCGTCAACGTAGAGTGTAATCACAGCCTCACCCTCCATTGCTCGCTGTAATCTTTGGCGCGATGGATTTGAACTCGTCTTGCAGACCGGCGATTCGCGCGCGCGCCGCGTTCGCCGTTGCGCGCACGCCCGGAAAGGTTTGTGCGCCAAGTTCCTTCAGCCGCGCGCCCTCTTCCGTCTTCGCGACTTCGCCGCCGATGAACAACTCTTCCGCCGCGACATCGCCGCCCTCGATGCGCTCGATCAGTCGCTGAACCGTGTAGCCGCGCGTCTCTTCATCGTGCTCGAAACAGTTTTGAATCTTTGACGAATGCGCGTTCGTCACGCGCAGCACGATAGATGCGGGCGAAAAGTCGTAAGCAAAGCGTGCGTGATTGCCCGCGACCGGCGGCGGGTCAACAATCGCGTCAACCAGATGGCCGACATTCACTTTGTTAACGACATCATCCAGATTCAGACCGAATGAGTATTGATACTCAGTCGTGTGCATCTCAGCGTTGTAAAG
>JACDEG010000365.1 GCA_013816505.1 Pyrinomonadaceae bacterium
AGTTAATGGAAATAATCTTCGACAATCTGAAGGCGTGGCAAGCCAACGAGCCACATTGGAGAAAAGCGCTGCGGCTTTGCGAAGGTTCGTCGCCTTAGCTAAAAACGGCGCTCCTGGTGCGGGGGCGAAGTGGTTGACACTTAGCGCATCGTTGATAACCATAGCCCCCTCCCAGAATCAACATTGAATTATGACTCTGATGGTGATATAAGCAGCCGGTATGAAGCCAAAGCCTTTTTCTACCAGTCCCAACCCTGCCTTACTTTATCTAACTCCAACTTTGGAAGTGACGCTTGAGAAGGTACGCTTTGTCGTAGACTCCCGGCAAGGTCTGACCGCCATTCTCGGTGATGTTGGATTAGGTAAGTCAACGGTGGTGCGCTATCTCTTCAACGAATACGACGCGAGGGAGGACGCCGCCGCGACACTTATTGCTAATCCTAACTTTCCTTCCGAATTTGCTTTCCTGAAAAAGATATGTGCTGACTTTGGCCTCAAAGCACGACGCTCGATGGTAGATCAGGAGAACGAACTGCGCGCCTTCCTTTTGGAGTTGTACGCGCAAGATAAGGTGTGCGTCGTGTTCGTCGACGAGGCCCAGAAGCTGCCCGGACCCCAACTCGAACTCATTAGGGCACTACTTAATTTTGAGACAGACGACACGAAACTGATTCAGGTCGTCTTGTCAGCGCAACTCGAACTTCGTACGAAGTTGATGGATCCAAGCAAGAAGGCCCTGAGGAGCCGTATCTTCGCGCCTTCCCTTCTCGCCGCACTTTCCCTAAACGAAATGTGCGAGATGATTCGTTTCAGGTGTCTGCAAGCAAAAGTATCAAGCCCCTTCACTGATGACGCGCTCGAGACGCTCTACACGCTTACGGCGGGCGTCCCACGTGAAGTTTTAAAGACGTGCGCGGTGGCATGGCGGTTCGGCGGCGGCGAAACAGGCAGCGCCGAATTGATTGCAGAATCGCACAAGGAAGCTACGCTGAATATGGAGCAGGAAAATGTCGAGTCCGCTGTGGCTTAAAGACAAGGGCGCACCGAACGTTAGTCAGTCGGACGTTGCGCGCGCTGCACGTGAGAAGCAAGAAAGGGCGAGCATGCAGGAAGCCGCCGCGCCGCTGTTGAAGAAAACGGCTGATTTAAGCGACGAGCTGAATGGTGTTTTCGACAACAGCACAAACCTAAAAGACCGCCCTTCTTCTAGTACACCTAGTACTACTAGTGTATCTAGTACACCTAGAACACCTAGCACAGCTAAATCTATCGCGCCTGAAAGAGACTTCCAGCGTGTTCCAAATTCAGTTACTCGCAAGGCTATTCCCGAAGGCGTTTTTAGGGGTAAGAGCAAGCAGGTATGGGATTATCTTTGGAGTGTCTCGCGGGGGGCGATTGCGCCATCAAGAAACGTCCGTAAGTCTCGGCGCCAAATTAAAACTGGTTCCGGTCTAGGCTCAATGGTGACAGTTGACGCCGCAATCCAACACTTGGAAAGTGTTGGATTAATCTCAATCAAGCCCGCTGTTGGATCACTGATTGGCAATGAGTACGAAGTGTTTACGCCTGAAGAAGCCGCTACTAGAACAACTAGTACATCTAGTATATCTAGCCCTACCCAGAAAGTAGTATTACTAGATAAACCACAATCTGGTAGTACTAGCACAACTCAAATAGCTGAAAACAATAATACTTCCATCATCCCTAATACTTCTTTTAAGACTAATACTAATGATGATGATGCGCTAGATGATTTCAATAGAATCTTCACCGAAACAGTAAGAGATCTGACCGGTAAAGAGCCGCTGGCTTTAGAACGCGAGAAGTGGGCGGAGCTAGCGCGCGTTATCACTAACGAGTTAAAACAAGCAGCCGCGAAAACTTCTGTTTCCTGTGTCCCAGCATTCCTCGCCACACATCTAAAAAGACGCCTCGCCAAACAGGTAAGCTCTGCTATCAGGGAAAGGAGTCAAACGGATGCCACGATGCCACCAGACGTCGGGAGAACTGCTTCTGAGTCACGTCAGCAGATGACCCCCGAACAGACGATGCGCGCCGTCGAGTTGATGGAACACGGGATGAGCGCGGAGGAAGCGGCGGCGATGGTAGAAAGGGAAGGATGATCGATGGCTACGATATGGGATGGATAGCCGGCTTATGCGGAAGCGATCGACACGGTGGAGCAGATTCAGGGTGGCGAACGTGATTTGATAATCGTCTCGGCGACCGTCTCAGATCACGAGTATGCGGCGGTGGAAAGCGACTTCCTGTTGGAGCCTTGGCGATTCACCGTCGCCGTGTCGCGACCCAAACGGAAAGTTATCGTCGTCGCATCACGCGCTGTCTTCGATCTTGTGCCGTCGGTCTTGGACGCTTACGAGCGGGGAAGTCTATGGAAGCGATTGCGCCATGAAGTCGAGCCGCGCGTATTGTGGCAGGGCGAGATTAAAGGTTACGCGATCAGCGTGCGTGCCATGTGATCGCTGATGATGTGACCGTTCAGCTAATGATGACGATGATCATGTTGTATGCTCGACTTTAGTATCAAACTTGTCAGCGGCCCGCAGGAACTCACCTCCCTCGTCGCACGGCTCGACTCGGCTCCGGCTCTGGCGCTCGACATTGAGACGGTCAACTGGTGGGATCGCCACATCGAGCGGGTATCCCTCATCCAGTTAGCTTTCCGTGAAGGCCGCCAACTGCGGGTCGCCGTCATTGACGCACTCGCCGGACTCGATCTCGACCATCTGCGTCCACGCCTCGAGTTGAGCACGGTGACGAAAGCGATCCACAACGCGACCTCCGACGCGGCGCGGCTCGCGCGCCACTTCCGCATCCACACCTCCCCGATCCACGACACGATGCTGGCGGCGCGTAGTAGAGCGAGAGACTCATCCTTTTAAGCATCATGACAAAGTTTGGCTCGGCTCAGGCAGCAATTTAGAAGCATTGTATTATTCAGCATGAGCACCTACGAAAATCTACAAGAGTGGTTCGGGCAGATAGACATCTACCTGTTCGACCAGTTCCTGAAGGGCCGCTTCACTCCTCAGATGCAGGTGCTCGATGCTGGCTGCGGGGGTGGCCGGAATATTCTCTATTTCCTGAGGAGCAGGTTCGCGGTCTGCGGCGTTGATCAGTCGAGAGAAGCCATTGCCCATGTCCGCTCGCTGGCCTCCACGCTCGCACCTCATCTGCCTGAAGATAACTTTCGGGTAGAGGCTGTCGAAAGGATGTCGTTTGCTGATGTTAGCTTTGATGTGGTCATTAGTAGCGCAGTCCTGCACTTTGCGAGAGATGAAGAGCACTGGCAGGGGATGGTGCGTGAAATGTGGAGAGTGCTGAAGCCCGGTGGGATCTTCTTCGCCCGATTAGCTTCCAGTATCGGAATAGAAGAACAGGTAGAACGGATTGAAGGAAGGCATTATCACCTCCCTGACGGGAGCGACTGCTTCCTGGTGGATGAGCAAATGTTGCTGGCAACGACAGAAACTCTTGGCGGAGAGTGGCTTGAGCCGCTCAAAACAGTGGTCGTCCAAAATATGCGTTCGATGTCAACATGGTGCCTGCGGAAATGATAGCTGTTGTCTGGATGACGGTCATTGGTGGTTGTTTCGCGCAGCCTTAAATTCAGACAACTTGACTCAAAATCTAAGTAAGTGTTGAAAAGTTCGAGGCTTTCTTTCAACCGCATAAAGTCCTTGGAATGTTGAAACGTTGACGATACACGACGTTACAGAAGGGTCGCGAACTTTCCAAACCTTACTTAGTGCAAAACCGGGCACCTTCCAATCCTGGCCAGCCTTGACGCCGTACTCGTCAATGTCCTTGAGCTGTGCTTCAATCGTTTTCTGCTGCGCGAGGAGCTACGGTTGATCGCCTTCCTTCTCACTACCCGCCTTACGTTTCGCCTCCTCGTAAACCTTCAACGCGGCGAGCGTCGCGCTGCCAAAGCGGGCGAACGCCGCCGTGCTCGTCTCCCGCATGACGGTCAGGCGCTCGTAGAACTCGTTCGGCTTGAGCTCCGCGCCCGGCGTCAGGGTGCTCACTTCTTGCTGCCTTTCTCGCTACATCTATCAGTCGGTCGAACGCCGCAGGGAATCAGAGTATCGAGGCACGAGCCCGGTCCTTCTTTCTATCCCGTACACCCTTGTATCGTTTCGCTGTGCCGTCCATACCTTCCGTAGGTCAAGCAATGCGCCCAAGGCAAAGCCGAGCGCCTCATCATTAACTTTGGCCACACCTTTGAGGTCGTCCCATGTCAGCGGGCCGCCCTCCAAGGCATCTAATACTCGTTGCTGTGAAGAGGCCATGCTTACCTTCTGTTACTTCTTCCCGTCCTTCTTTGAAGATTTTCCACTGCCCCTTCGCTTGCTGGGCGCATCCGCAGTTGGCTTGGGATTACCGCTTTCCATTTGCTCTTGGACATACTTGCTCGGGATGGCACCTACTCCTTTTTTATCACTCGTCGAAGATTCCTTTTTGGTTGACATGATTACCTCCTTTAGGTTCGTAGCCGATTACTGACACAAACGGTGCTCACACCTGCTCACAAAACAGTGCTCACACCTGCTCACCTGTTGCCCTTTCCGTCCGCATCGCCGCGTTGCGCCTTCTTCGCATCCCTGCAATCCTTGCAGCGCTTGGGCGGCTCGAAGCCTTTCTCGCGGTAGAACTCTTGGTCGCGCTCACTGAAGCTAAAATCCTTGCCGCAGTCGGCACAGGTCAACGTCTGCTCTTGATAGTTGCTCACTTCCTGCCGCCTTTCCTGTTGCCCGCCATCTGATCTTCGGCGTCCCGCTTGACAGTTCGATCAAGCTCGCGCGTGGTCTTTGTCTGAGATTCGATTGTGCCTTGCTTATCGCCGGCACTGGCGTTAACGATCAAGCCTAAATCCTGTGCGCGCTTCTTCAGTTTCTCTGTCGCCTCCTCTTCCACCATCGCGGGCGCCTGTTGTTGGTTGTTCGTGCTCTTCATCGCTTTCCTGCTTTCTTCCTGTCGGTGATCTTAGACAACTGCCACAATCAAATCGCTGTTTTGCGATGCGCGAACAACCGCAGTAGCCCGTTGATGCCCGCGTGAAGCAACGCGTAAACGACAATTGCAATGATAATCGGTAGTGCCAGCGTGAAGCCGCCGTCTATCGTCGGACTGCCCACGATCCCCCGGAACGGTGCGTACAGCGGGTCAGTGATGGTGTGGATGAACTGAACGAAACCGGCGCTTCGGCGCGCCGCGAGCAGCGCCAAAATGAGTCGTAAGGCGAGCAGCGCATAGACGACATAAAAGATGTAGTCAACGACTTGTGAGATGCGGGCCATGCCGCGCGAACGCTCGACCGCGAGTTCGGTCTCGGCCACTTCGTTAATAGCCTTGCCGCGGAACTCCCCGGCAACTTGCTCCATCTGCCGCGCTTCGGTCGGCGTCGTGCGATTTGCGCGGGCAGCAATTTCGGCGTTCACGTCGCCCTCGACCTCCGACTTGATCGCCGCGTGTTGCCCGGCACGCCGGGTTTCGTCAGCGGCCAGTTGGTCATCCTGCATACTTCATGCTCCTTTCGATATTGACATGGTCGGCGGTCATGGCTAACGCCGTGCTCATTTTTTGACTCTCTTTTTACCATTCGATTGTTCGGGCTTGGCCTTCGGCGGTCTGCCAGTTATTTCAGGTGCAAAGCTTTCGACATTTTTGCGATAGAGGAAGCGACGCCCACCGACTTCAACAGTTTGTAACCTGCCGCGTTTCATGAGGTCAGTTATAGCCGAGCGTGTAACGCCACGCAACCGCGCTGCCTCTGCCGGGGTGATCAAGTCGTCCATCGAGTCTCCGGGTATTCGTACCTCGAAAAAAATCCTTAACTATGTATAGAAAGTCCTTGACAAAGTTCGGTACTTTTATAAGACCATCTTAACTTAGTTAAGAACTTAGCGCAAGAAAGAAGATAAGGGGACCAACGAATGTTCATCCTGAGAAACAAACAGCAGATCAACAAGGCAATCGGCAATGCAAAGGCACTGCACCCACACGTGCGCATGGTCGAGTTTGGCGAATACGAAGTCAGTGGCACCATCGGCAACACCTACAGCGTCCTGTTCTACCGCTCCGCCTGCGAGAAGATCGTTGATTGCAACTACCCGTCGAGAGTGCCATGCAAACATTCAGCAGCCGCGCTCGCGCTTCATGTGCATATAGCAGCGAGGCGAGGCCACTAAACGAGAAGGCTTGCCTGTGCTGTCACACGGGCAAGCCCCAAGGCAAACGCACTTTAATTTTTGGCTCAATAGCTGAATCGGGGAGGTAATAAAAACCCTCTCACCAGTTCTTTGAGAAAGATCGTCTCAGCCAGCATACTGATCAGATGCTGAAGATTGATAACCTCATTGACGACGCT
>JACDEG010000023.1 GCA_013816505.1 Pyrinomonadaceae bacterium
CGCCGCTCTCCGATCTGCAACGTCGCATTCTTGAATTGATTGGATTTACTGCTGAGATTTATCACTGTCTGATTCCGCATTTCTCAGAAACTCAAATAAAAATGGGCGAAACGTAAGTTATTAAGCCACAGAATGGGCTACTCTATTCCAAAAGCGCCAAGCGCCCTGATGTTAAAAAGCTAAAGCCCTTCTATGATGACCTAATCGCCGAGTTCTTTCCATCCGCGCTGAGGTGGTAGCGGGCGGTCGTTCACGGGCGCGTCATCAAACCGAGACGGGGCGCAAGTGCTTGCTTACAAAATTGGCGGGAGAGTACGTCTCCGATGCCGGCCGTTTGCTGAAAGAGCGCGGTGAAAGACGGCAGAGGCAAAACATAAAACCAACTAATGCTTAAGGCGACGAAGGGAATTTCATGGAAGAGAAAATTGAAACGATCATCAATGAATATCGAGACCGCACGCTTAACCGGCGTGATTTTTTTGCGCGTTTGGTGGCCGTGACCGGAAGCATGGCGGCCGCGCACATGCTGTTGGAGTCGAGCGGGCTGGCGGCGACGCTGCTCTCCGATGTCGAGTCGGAGCAAACGAAAGTGACCTCGACGACGATTCAATTTCCGAGCGGCAATGCCGTTCAGGTAAGCGGCTATCTGAGCGTGCCGCAGGGTGCGGGAAGCTTTCCGGCGGTCGTCGTCATTCACGAGAACCGCGGCCTGAACGAACACACGAGAGATGTCGCGCGTCGCTTCGCCGCCGAAGGTTTCGTCGCGCTCGCACCTGATGCACTATCGCGCAAAGGCGGCACCGCTAAAATGAACTCGCCCGACGAAGCGCGCGCCGCAATCACCTCGCTAACTGCCGAGGAGGCCATCGCCGACCTTAAAGCGAGTCTCACTTATCTCGACGCCCAACCCAAAGTCAAACGCGGGAGGCTTGGCAGTGTCGGCTTCTGCTGGGGCGGCGCGCGGTCGTTTACGCTCGCGACCGAGAGCGATGCGCTGCGCGCGGCGGTTGTCTTCTACGGCAGCGCGCCGCCGCCAGAGCGAATCGCGCAGGTGCGGTGTCCGGTGCTTGGACTATATGGCGAGACGGACGAGCGAATCACGTCGCGCGTGCCGGAGACGGCGGAAGCGATGAAGCGGGCGGGCAAGCGCTTTGAGTACAAAATCTATCCCGGCGCGGGGCACGCTTTCTTCAACGACACGAGCGAGCGCTATCACGCGGAGGCGGCGAAAGACGCCTGGACTCGGACGCTCGCTTTCCTGCGAACGAATCTGGGCTGAGTTGTGGTCGTTTCGCAACTTGACGTCCTGGCGTGGGTGGCACTTAAGACGATCAAGCGGGCAATCATGTCTTCGCGAACGAAGGATGCCGGACGGTGCTTGATACTGAAGATGGGCGGAGAATCAAAGTTGAGCGGAATCGAGATCGAGTCATTCAAGGAAACAACAAAATGAGATTCGTTGAGAGGCGAAGTGCGCTCACCATCACAGCAGTATCAAACGGTCTGGCAGTCCGCCTCTCAACGCTTATCAATCTCATTTCTTTAAGCAGTGGTCTGGTCAGAATCTGTCGAGCATTTCGGCAACCTACCAACCCTGCCACGCTGGTGCCGCTTAGTGCGACTCAGTGCCCTTCAGCGTGTTAACGCCGAGCGCGCTGTAGGTGCTGCAATGGCCGGTCGTTCCCCGATACAGCAAACTGCCACCGAGAATTGCCAGCGCCAATCCGCCCCACGAGCGGCGCGACAGGCCGTAGAGCGCGAGCGCGCCGCCGCCGACAGCCGACGCCAGGCGCTCGGTTTCCCCAACGTTGATGCCGTTTTGATCTTCGCGTTTGTACAACCGCTTGACCGTGGTGTTCTCCAGTTTCAAGAGTGTCGTCTGTGTTGACTCCATGGACTCGTTTCCTCCCCTTTAATTCCCTCGTGATTAAGAACGGGACGCCGCGAAAGATATCTGTCGCTTAACATCAATCGACGGGCAGTTCTCTTTCCGCGTCGCACCCCGCAAGTATTGTTTCCGCCTCAAAGCAGGTCAGCATTGTACCAAGGAACCTGCTGTTTGCGAGGTCGCAAAAGCAAGTGCCGTCCGCTCAACTTGGAAGTAAACGCACGGGACAAAATCCTGACCGCCTCTCTATCGTGCCGCTGATGCGATTCGTTGCGGCGTGTCAGTCGAACTGTTTTTTGAAGTCGGCGAACTTTTGCTTCAATTCGTCTAACTCATGGCGCAGCGTCTCGACCTTTGATTCCAGTTGAGGGATTCTTTCATCCTCCGCCGCGGCGTGTCGGGTGTGCGTCTTGACCGGCGTCGGCAACTCATCCGGTGCCGTCAACGTGATTTCGCCCGCCAAAGTGTGAGCGTAGCGTGATTCTTTTCGTCCTGCCTGGCGGGGCAATCTAACCGCGAGGGGCGGGTCATCATCGCGCACAAACAAACCTTCTAACGTTGTTTCCACTTCAGCAAGATCGGCGAACTCGTACAGCCGGGCGCATCTCCCCCTCAACTCGCCGACCGTCTGCGGCCCTCTCAGCATCATCACGCACATGACCGCCGTTTCAGGCGGACTCAGGTGAAGAATAGTGGTCATCATCTGCTTGTACTTCGGTACGCGGCTGTCGCTGCCGTAAAAGACATAGACCATGTTCCTCAACTGTAAACTTTCGAGCGCCCGTGTGACCGCGTCCTCATCATATGAGACTACCGGCTCGCGGTTCGAGAGTTGGTTGCAGGCGTGCATGACGGCGTTGAGGGTCAGTGGGTAGTAGTCGGGCGTGGTGATCTGCTTTTCCATCAGCGAGCCGAGTACGCGCACTTCCATCTCGTTCAATATGCCATCCATTTATCAGGACTCCTTGCGAAGCGAAAGCAGGATCATTATGACTGTTCGAAGATTAAAGGCCGGATGCGTCTGCCGTGTCAAAAAAAGCCGCACCATGATTCTGGTCGCCGCCAAGTCGCATGTCGCCTCACGAATAACCGGCACTTATAATGGCGGACACTCGGTAGATGGGCACACGTTTGCCGATGACGACACAAGCCGCCCATCGCCGCGCCCTTCGGCCTTTGTCACTGACCAGGACACGTCAACGGGTTCGTGACTGGGCCAAGCCGTAAAAGATGATGCCGACGATGAGTGCGACGAGGCCGACGATGGCGACGAGTGTGCTGAAGTCGCTGCCGGAAGTCGCTAATCCAATTCCGGCACCAACATAGAACAACAGGCACACGACGCCCACGGCCATTAAAATCTTTCCCAGGTCTCTGCGTCTCATGAAAACATCTTCGCACAGTTGAGCCGCTCCTGCATGCGCCGGATGTTGAAAAAAATGCGGCCCGCGAGGTGTAGCTTGATATCCGCGGTGCGCAGATTGGCGGCGGTTTGCGCTTCATGTTTGAGGCCGCCCGACCAATGCTGATTTCCATTTCGACCAATGTTTTATTGACCGATACATGGTAAGGTAAGTATAAAGGTAGTGGTGACGAAGCTGCCGGTAATTCCTGATGCCGCCGGTCGCGTATCTGTCGATGAGATGAGTCACGATAGCCATTGATGGAAGTAATGAACCTGACGTTATTCGTACATCGCAAGCCCTGCAAGACCTGCCAAAGCTAAAGCAGAGAAGTAAGTCGGCAACGCGGCAATACCGAATCAAGTTACCAACAAGCTATCAGCAGATCATTATTTTATCGGCGGGCGAACAGAAGATCGGCCTGGGGCTGAACACCTCGGAGGCTATTCGCTGTGCGTCGAGCCGATGGTTGATGTGACGGTTACTGCTACGGCAGAAGGTAATGTTACTTTAATTCCGGCATGCTCTCTGGTGCGACTTCTCGAAGGCGCCGGTTGAGCATGACCTCAATGAAGACGAGAAGGAAGGCGGTAAGAATTGAGCGAAAAAGATGCATTGCAAAGCGCGGCTGATGAAGCGCGTAAAGCCGCGCGGGCGGGGCGGGAGTTCGCCGGTATCTTAGACGATTACGCGAAACGCTTGACGCAGCCGACACAGCGTCAACTGGCTGACGAGATACTTATTTCGGCGATGAACAAATTGGCGATAGTGAATGACGGCTTGGCGGCGTGTAGCAAGTGGGTTGAAGAAAGCGGGAAGCCCGAAGTCGCGCCGCCGCCAGTCCGGAAAATCCAAAGGGAAGTTGTTGCAATGCCGGTCGTGTTGAAAGAGATCAGATCAAACGCCGTGCGGGTCGTAAAGAAAGGTGGTGGGCAATGAATGAAGAACAGGAAGGCGTCTTCCACGACGAACAGGGTGCCGGGGATGACAGAGACCCTGCGGAGAAGCTTCAGGGGACTGCTCCATCTGCGCCCGGCGCGGAAGAAGCAGACAGTGAGATCAAGGGCGAAAAAAGCCCGAACAGCGAATGAGCCGGGCAAACCATGCGGGCGAACTGAAAACACAGCCAGTCGGAGTGTTGGTCAGAAGAAAGGAAACTTAAAATGGGTGGAAATAAACGCGTCGGTCGGGACATGAGGCACTACCTTGTGAAACGCCCGAACCAAATCTTGAGCACCAAGCTGAGTTGGAACCAGGTGGTTGCAGAGTTGAAGGCGAGGGGCACCGATGCAGATGAGGAAATGCTGTTCAGGGGTATCGTTACCGACGACGGAACGGAATACCGTGACATGTACGCTGATAGCCGGACGCAGGTGACCGAACACGCGGATTGAACGAGGAAGATAATGCATCAGGAAATTACGGACGACGAAGCAGTCGCGGAAGATTAAAGCGACGGTATTGTTTGACGTAAATCCCGTCATGACCCGTGCTCCGCAAACGCACTGCTAGTGAAGATCAATGACGACGCTTGATTCTCATTTCCCTTTTTCAGGAAGCGCGTAAGCGACATAACTCCCTCCCGACGCCGAACCCTTACCGCCACCTGCCGCGATCACGACGAACTGTCGTCCGTTAACTTCGTAGGTCGCTGGCGTCGCGTTCCCGGCTGCGGGCAGCGTCGACTCCCACAATAGCTTGCCCGTCACTTTGTCGAAGGCGCGAAACTTTTTGTCGTAATTCGTCGCGCCGATGAACAGCAAGCCACCGGCGGTCACGACCGGCCCACCGTAATTTTCACTGCCCGTATCCCGCACACCTTTCGCCACCAGTGCCGGGTACTCACCGAGCGGAATCTGCCACACGATCTTGCCGCCGTTCAGGTCAAGCGCGTTCAGCGTCCCCCACGGCGGCTCGATTGCCGGGTAACCTTCGGGGTCAAGAAATTTCTTGTAGCCGTCGAACTTGTACTTCTGATCGAACGGCGAAGGTGGCGCGTTCCCGGCCACCGTCCTGATGTCTTCGCCGGTCATTAAGTAATGCGTGATCGCCTGAATCCTTTCGTTGCCGAGCGCGGCGAAGCCGGGCATCCTGCCGACGCCGGCGCGGATCAACGTCCTGATCTCCGGCGTGCTGTACCTGCTGCTGACACCAATCAACGACGGGAACTGTGGCGGGTTGCCACCGAGGTCGTTGCTGTGACAACTCGCGCAGTTGTTGGCATATAAACTCTTGCCGCTCGGAGACTCTTTCGGCTTCGGAGTCTCAACCAGACGCAGCACCCACGCCATCTCGTTGGAGTTGACGTAGAACAGATTCGTCTCCGGGTCGAATGCCGCGCCGCCCCATTCGCCGCCGCCGTCCAGACCCGGAAAGATAATCGTCCCTTCCAGACTGGGCGGCTCAAACTGCCCGCGACTTCGCAGTTTGCGGAAGCGCTCCAGCACATCCTTGTGCGCTTCAGGAGTGCGCCGCGTCAGCATCTCTTCGGTCAGTATCTGTCGGGCGAATGGCGGCGGCGTCGATGGCAACGGTTGAGTCTCGGCGAGCTTTTCGCCGTCGACACCGAGAGATGACACACGCCGGTACTCGATGGGGAAAAGCGCTTTTCCGGTTTCGCGCTCGAAGATGAAGACGTGGCCGGACTTGGTGATCTGCGCCACAGCGTCAATCACTCGCCCGTCGCGCTGAATGGTGATAAGGCTCGGCGCCGATGGTAAATCCCGATCCCAGACATCATGCTTGATGAACTGGAAATGCCATACACGCTTGCCCGTCCGGGCATCGAGGCAGATTAGAGAGTTTGCGAATAAATTATCACCATGCCGGTTCGCGCCGTAGAAGTCGAACGCGGCGGAGCCGGTCGGGACGAAGACGAGTCCGCGCTTCACGTCGAGCGCCATGCCGCTCCAGTTGTTGGCTCCGCCCGTGTACTGCCAGGCGTCTTTCGGCCACGTCTCATAGCCGAACTCGCCGGGTTGCGGGATCGTGCGGAAAGTCCAGCGCAGCTTTCCGGTGCGCAGATCGAACGCGCGGATGAAACCCGGCGCTGCCGGCAACCCTTCGCTGACGAGACTGCCGACGACGAGCATGTCTTGGTAAACCACACCGGGCGTCGAGATGGTGATGGTGATGTCTTTCGGGTCGCGGCCCAGACCCTCGCGCAAATCCACGCGCCCACGGTTGCCGAAGCTGTTGATAATCTGTCCGGTCTTCGCGTCGAGCGCGTAGAGCAGGTGTCGATGAGCAAAGTAGATTCTGCTCTTCCCTCTATCTTCCCAATAACTCAGCCCGCGATTCCTTACTTTCCCAAGGGACTTATTTCCTTCGTTCGGATCAAAGCTCCACCGCAACTGACCCGTCGCTGCGTCCAGCGCAATCACGCGCAGTTTCGGCGAGGTGGCGAACAACACGCCGTCCACCATCAGAGGGTTGCACTGCATCTCTGAGTCTTTGAAAGCATCACCCGTGTCGTATGTCCAGACGGCTTCAAGGTTGGGCACATTCTCGCGATTGATCTGGCGCAAGCCTGAGTAGTGGATATTGTCCGCCCCGCCGCCGAACATTCTCCACTCGCGCTGCTCGACCGATGATGGCGGTAACGGCAACGTCTGCTGCTGCGCACGAGAGCCGCGCGCTGCGACCACGACCAGCAGCGCGAATCCGGTCAAGACTATTAACTTCAATTTTTTCGTGTTCAAAAGTTTCTCTCCGACCGGCACTATCGAGCGCGACGCCCCGCCGCTGTTATCTACATGTGCCTTTTAACATTTTCCTTTTAACATGCTGCTTTTTGCTCACGTCTGCCGCGATGTGACGACGGTTCCCTCACCCGTCACTGCCTCCGCCGGATGACCGCCCGTCATCTCCAGCGAGACTAGAATCCTCCGCGCCTCGACTCTGAGGGCAGGCAGGCGCAGGCGGAATACACCGGCCCCGACGATGCACGCCACGCCGCCGATGATAACGGTCGTCGGTGCGCCGAGGTGCGTCGCGATTGTTCCGGCGAGCAACGCGCCGAACGGTGCCATGCCCATGAACATCATCGAGTAAACCGCCATCACGCGCCCGCGCAATGCGTCCGGCACCATCGCCTGCACGAGCGTGTTCGACGAAGCCATCTGCACCATCATCGAAAATCCGGCGGGCACTAACAGCACCGCCGACAGCCAGAACGAACGCGACATCGCGAACAGAATGATGCTCGCGCCGAAGCCAGCCGACGCGCTTGCCACCCAACGCCCTAACCCGCGTACGCCGCGCCCACGCCCGCGCATCGCCAAAGCCACGGCTCCGGCGAGCGCGCCGACGCCCGACGCGCCCATCAACATCCCCAGACTGCTCGCGCCGCCGCCGAGGATTTCGCGCGCGAAGATTGGCATCAACACCGCGTAAGGCATTCCCATCAAAGAGACCAGTCCGAGCAGCAGCAGCAGAGCGCGCACCGGTGCGGTCATCGCGACAAACCGAAACCCTTCGCGGATCCCTGAAAGCGCCGAACCTTTGGCGAACAACTTGACGCGCGGCGCGACGTGCATCATCAACAACCCTGAAATCACCGCTGTGTAGCTCGCGGCGTTGGCGGCAAAGCACCAACCCTCGCCGATGGTTGCGACGAGGATGCCGGCGACGGCTGGCCCGACGATGCGCGCCGCATTGAACATCGAAGAGTTGAGCGCAATCGCGTTCATCAAATCGCTTTTACCAACCATCTCGACGGTGAAGGCCTGGCGCGTCGGGATGTCGAAAGCGTTGACGATGCCGAGCAGCGCGGCGATCACGAAGACGTGCCAGACTTGTATCCGCCCGCTGAGCGTCAACGCGGCGAGCGTTGTCGCGAGCAGCATCGAAAAGGTTTGCGTCAAAATCAGGATGCGATGTTTGGCGCGTCTATCGGCGATTGCTCCGCCGAATGCGGCGAGCAGGAAGACCGGAATCTGGCTCGCGAATCCCACCGAACCGAGCAGCACCGCCGACCCGGTTAACCGATACACGAGCCAGCTTTGCGCGACCGATTGCATCCACGTCCCGGTCAGCGAGACGAGTTGCCCGGCGAAGAAGAGTTGGAAGTTGCGATGCCGCAACGCGCGTAACGCTTCGGGTAATCGACTCGCAACTTCGCTCGTCTCACCCACCGCCCGGCTCGTCTCGTTAGTGTTGCACGTTCGGATTCCGTCTCGCCTGATTTGTATAGACTTCATGAAAAAGGATGAGCCACGAATGACACGAATGACATGTTTGACCATCGAACAGTTTTGAGTTTTCGGTTTTAAGTTTTGAGCTGAAAACCGAAAACTCAAAACTGAAAACTGTTCACTTTTGCTTTGCTGCTTATAGCCTGCCGTCGCATGGCCGTCGCGCATCCGCTCTTCCGCTTTCGCTCAGATTACCATAGCAGTCATCAAATGAGATTCAAGCTGTTAGTAGCGGTGGCGAAAGACGACATCACCTCCGCTGCGTGACGAGGAGCGAATTTTGTGAAGGTGGTTTATTATCTCGTTCAACGGCAGCAGAGTTACTGCCTGAGCAACAACATTCCAACCATTTCAGAAGGGAGTTTTCTATGGCAAGCAATCGCGGAGTTGTATATCTCGGTCCGGGGAAGGTCGAGATTCAGACTATTGACTACCCCAGTTTCGTTAACCCGAAAGGCAAAGAAATCGAACACGGCGTGATTCTAAAAGTCGTGTCAACCAACATCTGCGGCTCTGACCAGCACATGGTTCGTGGTCGCACCACCGCTCCCGCAGGGTTAGTGCTCGGCCATGAGATCACCGGCGAGATCATCGAAAAAGGCAGCGATGTCGAATATCTGGAGGTGGGCGACATCGTGTCCGTCCCCTTCAATATTGCGTGCGGCCGCTGTCGCAATTGCAAAGAGGGCAAGACGGGCATTTGCCTGAACGTCAATCCTTCCCGCCCCGGCGCGGCCTACGGGTACGTCGATATGGGCGGTTGGGTCGGCGGTCAAGCCGAATACGTGCTGGTGCCTTACGCCGATTTCAACCTGATTAAGTTTCCCGACAAAGATCAGGCGCTTGAGAAGATACGCGATTTGACGATGCTTTCTGACATTCTGCCGACTGGCTTTCACGGGGCGGTGATGGCGGGCGTCGGCGTCGGCTCGACCGTGTATGTCGCTGGCGCTGGTCCCGTCGGACTCGCCGCCGCCGCTTCCGCGCAGATTTTAGGCGCCGCCATTGTGATGATCGGCGACATGAATCAAGACCGCTTGAAACATGCCGCATCCGTCGGGTTCGTTCCCATCGATCTGACGAAGAGCGACAAGCTCGAAGAGTTGATCGAAGCTGTCGTCGGCGTGCCAGAGGTTGATGCCGCCGTCGATGCCGTCGGGTTTGAGGCGCGCGGGCATGGCGCACAAAGCGACCGGGAAGCGCCCGCCACCGTCCTCAACTCGCTGATGACGATCACGCGCGCGGCGGGTGGCATCGGGATTCCGGGTTTGTATGTGACGGAAGACCCCGGCGCGGGTGACAAAGCCGCGCAGCAGGGGAATTTGAGCATGCGCTTCGGACTGGGCTGGGCGAAGTCGCACCGCTTCTACACCGGACAGACGCCCGTCTTGAGGTACAACCGTCAACTGATGCAGGCGATTCTGTATGACCGTCTGCCGATTGCGAAGATCGTCAACGCCAGCGTCATCCGGCTCGACGACGCGCCGCAAGGCTACCAGGACTTCGACGCCGGGGTCGCGAAGAAGTTCGTCATCGACCCGCATGAGATATTGGGGAAGGCGGCCTAGCGCCAACATCCTGATAACCACCCCACGGAGCGGCGTTCCCTGAAACAGAGCAGACAAGGTACAGCGACCCTGACTTAACACGAGAGGGCCGGAGAGAAACCCGGAAGACACAGCACAGACCTTTATGTCTTCATGCTTTTTCTCTGTGCCCTTTCTGTGTCTGTCACGTTAATTTGGACCAAAAGCGCACGCATTAAACCACACTGGGATGGAGAGATCTGAAATGATTAGCTTCGATGAAAATCTCTGTCGCAACGTTGAGGTGGCGACGACACGCGAATGGCTGGAGACGAACGGTCTCGGTGGCTATGCCTCGTCCACCGTCGTGAATATCAACACGCGGCGCTACCACGGCCTGCTGGTTGCCGCCACCAAGCCGCCGGTCGGACGTCTCGTGATGCTCTCGAAACTCGAAGAGACGCTCGTCGTCGAAGGGCGGCGGTACGAGTTGTCGTCGAATCGATACCCCGGTGTCATTCATCCACGTGGCTACGAGTCTCAGACCGGGTTCCGGCTCGATCCCTTCCCCGTGTTCACCTACCGCATTGAAGGCGTCGACATCGAAAAGTCCGTCTTAATGCTTTACGGCGAAAACACAATCATCGTGCAATATGAGTTTCGAGTCCACGACGCCGAATCAAAGAGCGGAAATACCGATTCTAATTTCATCCCTCATCCCTCATCCTTCATCCCTTCAGAGACCCCTCATCCCTCATCCCTCATCTTTTTCGAACTGCGTCCGCTGGTCGCTGTGCGCGATTATCATAGCCTCGCGCACGAGAATGCGCGCTTCGACACCCGGTTCGAAAGCGGCGAACAGCAATTGACGTTCAAGCCGTACGGGGACGCACCCGCGCTGCACATCGCACATGACGCGAGTAGTGTCGAAAGAATCGGTGACTGGTATCGCGACTTTGAGTACGAGGTCGAGCGAGCGCGCGGCTTTGACTTTACTGAGGATTTATTCTGCCCCGTCGTCTTCAACGTTGATCTGAGTTCGCGCCGGAACTTTAGCCTTGTCGCTTCGACGGAGAAAAAAGAAGTGGGTCGCGTCGACGATTACCGCCGACGGGAAGTCGAGCGCCGCCGCCGCGCATCTGAAGCCACCGTAACAAACTCCATTCCGGTTGATGACGACCTCGTGACTTCTCTCGCCGCCGCCGCCGAAGCTTACGTCGTGGCGCGCGGGAATCAGCAGACCGTGATCGCCGGCTATCACTGGTTCTCCGATTGGGGCCGCGACACGATGATCGCGCTGCCCGGTTTGACGCTCGTCAACAAGCGCTTCGACGTGGCACGCGGCATCCTTTCAGAGTTCGCGCGCCACGTCGACCGTGGGATGCTACCGAACCGCTTTCCCGACGCTGGCGAAATGCCAGAGTACAACACGGTCGACGCGACGCTCTGGTACTTCGAAGCCGTTCGCGCGTACCTGCACTACACGAATGATGACGATTTCGTGCGGGCGCGGCTTTACGACGTGCTGCGCGACATCATCACCTGGCACGTGCGCGGCACGCGCTACGGGATTCGCGTCGACGAAGACGGTTTGCTGCGCGCGGGAGTTGCCGGAGTGCAGTTGACGTGGATGGATGCGAAGGTCGGCGATTGGGTCGTCACGCCGCGAACTGGGAAGCCCGTCGAGATTCAGGCACTCTGGTATAACGCTCTGCGCGTCATGGAATCGCTTGCCGGGAAGTTCGGCGACGCGACGGACGCCAGGATGTATGCCGGGATGGCGGAGCGTGCGCGAGCCAGCTTCGAGCCGATGTTCTGGAACGAAGAGGCAGGCTGTCTATATGATGTCGTCGACGGCGAGATGCGAGATGCTTCGATCAGACCGAATCAAATCTTCGCCGTCAGCCTCAGCAACTCGATGCTTTCAATTGACAAAGCGAGACACATCATTGAAGTCGTCAGACGTGACCTGTTGACCTCCTTCGGCTTGCGAACTCTCGCGCCGACCGACCCAGGCTACCGCGGACGCTACGCAGGCGATTCGCTCAGCCGCGACGGGGCTTATCATCAAGGCACCGTCTGGGCGTGGCTGATGGGGGCGTTCATCACGGCCCATGTCAAACTGAGTGAAGATAAACATGCGGCGCGTGCGCAGGCGAGAGTCTGGCTCGCCGGCTTCAACCAACATCTATCCGAAGCTGGCCTGGGACACGTCTCTGAAATTTTCGATGGCGATCCGCCGCACGCTCCCCAGGGTTGCATCGCACAGGCGTGGAGCGTCGCCGAACTCTTGCGCGCGGCGGTCGAGGACGTTTACCCACTTGGCTCGTCCGATATGGGAAGCTGAATGCCACCGATTAAAGGTAAGGAGGAAATAGTGAAAGAAGAAATCTCAGGCATTCATCACGTCACCGCCATCGCTACGGACCCGCAACTGAACGTCAACTTTTACGCCGGGGTGCTGGGTCTGCGATTGGTGAAGAAGACCGTCAACTTCGATGACCCCGGCACGTACCATTTTTATTACGGCGACGAACTCGGCACGCCCGGCACGATCCTGACATTCTTTCCCTGGCGCGGTATACGTCGAGGGCGGCAGGGTACGGGACAAGCGACGGTGACATCATTCTCAATCCCCGAAGCGTCGCTCGGTTATTGGATTGAGCGTCTGACGAAGTACGGCATCGATTACGACAAACCGATCCGACGATTCGATGGGCAGGTGCTTGCGTTTCGTGACGGTGATGGCTTGATGCTCGAACTCGTCGCCCACGCCGGAGAGCAACGCGACGGTTGGGAACAGGGGAGCGTACCCGGAGAGCACGCGATTCGTGGCTTCCATTCGATCACGCTCTGCGTCGATGGCTTCGAGAAGACCGCCAAGCTTTTGACCGAGACGATGGGCTTTCGACAAACTGGCGAGGAAGGAAATCTATTTCGCTACGCGGTGGGTGACGGCGGCGCTGGAAGGCAGGTCGACATCCGTTGCGCGCCCGGCTTCTGGCAGGGAGTCGTTGCGGGCGGGACGGTGCATCACGTCGCGTGGCGCACGCCGTCGGATGAAACACAACTCGCGTGGCGGGCGTGGATCGCCGCGCTTGGCTTAAACGTCACGCCCGTGATGGATCGGGAATACTTCCACTCGATTTACTTCCGCGAACCCGGCGGCATCCTATTTGAAATCGCCACCGACCCGCCCGGTTTCGCAGTGGACGAACCCTTGGAAACATTAGGCACGAGCCTCAAGCTGCCGCCGTGGTTGGAAGGGTCGCGCGCGGAACTTGAACGCACGCTCACGCCCGTGCATTTGCCGGAAGCAATGCCAACAGCGAAATAACTCGGAAGGGATTTTTATGAGCGCACGAGTTGAAAGAATCGAAGGACCGCATCAAGGGCAGCCGCTGATCGTCGCCGGCGTGTCAATCGGGAAAGCATCGGCGGGCGCGGTGATGGTGCATGGGCGCGGGGCGAGTGCAGAGGATATCCTGACCCTCGTGCCCGTCTTAGGCCAACCGAACTTTCACTATCTCGCGCCGCAAGCTGCCGGCAGCTCTTGGTATCCGAATAGCTTCCTCGCGCCGATGAGCCAGAACGAACCCGGTTTATCGTCGGGCTTACAGGCAATCGCGGATGCGCTCGCCCGACTGGAGCGCGATGGCCTGACGGCGGAGCGCACGCTGCTCTTGGGTTTCTCGCAAGGCGCGTGTTTGATTTCGGAATACGCCTACCGGAATCCGCGACGCTACGGTGGCATCGCGGCATTGAGCGGCGCAGTGATTACGCCCGACGCCGACACACGCACAGCGCCAAACGTTCGGCAGGAATTGGCGGGCACGCCCGTGTTCTTAGGTTGCAGCGACTTTGACCTACACGTCCCGAAGGAGCGAGTCGAACAGACAGCGCGAGTCTTCCGCGCGCTCGGCGGCAAGGTAGAGATGCGCCTCTACCCGAATCTGCCGCACACGGTTATTGAGGATGAGTTGAAGGCTGTCAGAGAGATGATGAGCCTCATCAAATGATGGTGACAGGTGACGGGTGACAGGTGACAGGACAGAACCAAGCGATTGCGGAATGCGGATTTCGGATTGCCGATTGAACAACAAGTTGAGACTCTTTTAATCCGCACTCCGCAATCACAAATCCGCAATCATCTTGTCACCTGTCACCTGTCACCCGTCACGTTTAAGAAATTAAGGAGCGAGTAGTTGAACGAAGACGAGCGAAGCATTCTTTTCATCTTCGCCCACCCGGACGATGAAACATTCACGTGCGCGGGGACGGCGTGTCGCTACGCAGCGGAGGGCGTGCGTCTGGCTTTGGTGACTGCGACGCGCGGTGAAGCGGGCAAGTGCGGCCAGCCGCCCGTCTGCTCACAGGAAGAACTGCCCGCTGTGCGCGAAGGCGAGTTGCGACGTGCCGCCGAGATCATCGGCATCGGCGAGCTGCACTTCCTCGACTACAAAGACAAAGAGTTGACTGCCGCGCCGGTCGAGGAAGTCAGGCGTGCGCTCGTCCGGATCATCCGCGAAGTCCGACCAACAATTGTTATTACATTCGACCCCGAAGGCTTGAACCTGCACCCGGATCACATCGCGATTAGTCGCTTCACGTCGGACGCGGTCGCCGCTGCCGCCGATGCGCGATGGTTCCCGGAAGCGGGCGATGCGCACGAGGTCGAACGCTTGTTGTGGACGACGCCGAAGCGGTTCGATGAAGTTGCCGCTCTCGACAATCCGGATCGGGAAGCGGGCGTCGACTACATACTCGATGTCAGTTATTGGCGACAGGCTAAAGCTGAGGCTCTCCGCGCCCATCGAACGCAGCAGGAGTCGATCAATAAAATCTTCTTTGAGATACCGAACAGTGAAGTGATTTTGAGCATGGAGGTTTACCGGCAAGCGTGGAACCCTCGTAGCAAACAGTTACCGTTCGGCGACTTGTTCGCTGAATTGTAATAGGTAGGCTAACGAGTGCGAACTCTCCGGCACGCTAAGTCGAAACATGGAAGAATATAACTGCGGCGAGCGTGTAGCTTAAGCCGGTAATTTTTAACACAGAGACCGAGGAGGGCACAGAGAAAGATTAGTTCGTTTGATTCTGTGCTCTCTGTGTCTTCATCTCTGTGTCTTTGTGTTAAGTCGGTGTCCCATTCTCTTATGCTCCGATTTAGACCAAATCACGGAAGAGTAATTGCAAGTCTCGCCTTGAGCGCTTCTGAAGTGGACTTCGCCAGTAGTGAAGCACGCACCGCTCCAACATCTTCACTTAAGGAAACAGATGCCTCATCGGTCGCCATCCGGCTGCCTGATCGACGGGTTTTGCCCGATGCAAGAGCGGCGGCGAATTGTTGATATAGATCGGGGTCAGCGGCGAAATGGAACGCTAACTCCTGACCCACTTCTCTGAGCCTGGCGGGCAATGCGACCTCGGAGGTCATCAACAAGTCTGCCAGCCTGGTCTGGAGTTCCGCCGATGTGCGAGCAGCATCAGCCGAAGCGCCGCGATTCTGTGTGCCGCGCAGAACATTCTCGAAGAGATGCACGAAGATGGCGGTGCCGCCGCTGCTTACTGCCGGGAACTCGCGTAAGAATGGAGTGGCGAGCGGGAGTGGAGAATTAACGCTCGGCAAAGACGCGGACAGCACCTTCTCCGCATTGACCAATCCTCTGCCGAAGCCAGCATCCCATCCCGGCACGGCATCGCAGTTATCGCGCAGGATTTGATTGAAGATGACGGGAATCTTCTCCACGCCATAGCGCGCGATCAGTGTGTCCCGCCCATGATGCGCGAGCCACAACGCGGCGATGCCGGCGACCGTCGCCACCGCGAAGGAAGTTCCCGATCCTCTGCCGACGACGAACCGGCCCGCGCCCTGCACACCCGCGCACCACACAGACTCGCCGGGAGCCGTCACGTCAACGGCGCTGCCGCGCGATGAATGCTTCCACGTCTGACGCCGCGCATTGCTCGCCGCGACGGCGATGACATCTTCGTATGCGGCGGGAAAGACGACATACCCGACATAGTTCCCGGCGGCCGCCAACACAATCACGCCGCGGCGTTGCGCGTACTGCACGGCTTTCAGCAGACGGGTATTCGGGAACCCTGTGCCCATGCTGATCGAGACGACATGCGCACCCTTGTCAGCCGCATGCTCAATCGCTTTCGCGAGGTTGAGCACACCCCCGCCCGCCCACGGCACGTCGAGCACCACCGAGCGCGACACTCTGACAGGGATCAGCTTTGCGCCCGGCGCGACGCCCCACACGGCGATGGGTTTTCCATTGATCGAACCGTAATCGCCCTGTGCGAGTTCAGGGCTGACGATCACGCTTGACGTGCCCGTCCCGTGACCGGGAAATAGCAGAAGGCCGCTGTCCAAGTCATCCTTCGGGTCGCCGTCCTCTTTCACAAAATCGTAACCTTTTTTGGGAAGCAGGCGCGTGACGATCTCTGGGTGCTCGCTATAGCCTGTGTCGGGATGCCCGATGACGACACCGGCGCCCGGCACTCTGCCCGCGAAGAAGCGTCGCCACGCATCAGACACCTTCACTTCCCTGATGCTCCACGCCGGGTCATCGCTCTCCGGTAGCGTCCGTGTGCCGAAGATGCTCGTCTTCGCTGGCAGTCGACGCGCGGCGAATTCGTCACGCGCCCGCGGTCGAGCCTCACCGCTCATATCTTCACCCTCGAAACGAAATTCCGGCGGAGCGTTGACGGGTACGGTAAACATCGGTTCGGCATACGCGACCCCCGGCTCGGCTCGCAGACGATATGTCATCTTCCACGCACGGCCAACCGTGAGCGCGTTTTTACGGTTCACAGCTTTCTTCGTCGGCTCGCTCTTCGTCACCTCGAAGTCAGTTGCCGCATCACCGAATCCTTCGACCTGCCAGCCGGCACCGAGCAGACGCCCGACGATCTCTCGCGCCTTCCGCTTCTGATTCGGCTTTGCCATCTGTAAGACGAATCCTTCGAACGATGGCTCGACGCGCTTCAACTCAACCTTTAATTCAGCTTTGTTGTGATGTGTACTCATGCTCCCTCCAACAAAAAGTCAGGTTGTGTGCTGCCACGGCGCGAAAGCGTTTTTGACTTTGCGCAATGGGCGCTCAAGCGCTGGGAAGTGCCGCTTCAAGACGGTCGCCATCGTGTTGTCGTGAATCCAATCCAAGCCAACGTGTGTGTAAATCTCCGGGCGGTAGTCGCGTGTAAAGAAGCGGTCGCTCTTGAGCCGCCGCGTGGCGATGAGAATGAAGATGCGGAACGCCGTTTCGCTGAACGCGAAGCCTTCCGGCAACTTCTCGGCGTACAACCCGACCATCAAATCGACCCTGTTGATGTCGTTGTTGTAGACACGCCGCAGTTCCTCGACCCATTGTTTATTGTCGGTCAAGTCCTCGAAACTTTCGGCGGGCGGCATGTCGATTAAACGACGAAAGCGATTGTAGCGCGGCACGCCGCGTTCGCGGTCGCGCAGGATGTCGACGGATGCCAAGTCAATCAACGGCGCGTCGGGACGTTCAAGCCGCTGCATAAAGCGCGGATAGTTGTGCAGCGTCAACGCGCCGGGGTGCATCGTGCCGAACGAGTAGAAGAGGTCTGTCAGCGAAATCTGATTCATGATTTCGCGCGCACGTCTTTCCATGACATCAGGTAACGTAAGCTGTTGCAGAGTCGCGCCGCTGGTGACCGAACGCAGCGTGAACTCGTCCGGCATCAGCGGGTGCATCCGGTAGACTGAGACGAACTCTTCCGGGATCGAATACGGAACACCGTGATGATCCGTTGACGAGCGAGGGATGGTCAGCCAGTTGCCGTTCAAAACGGTCACCGTCGTCGGATGTGAAAGCAGCGCGGGCGTCCACTCAATCGTGTGAATCTTGGCGAGTAAAGCGGCGATCACGAGCCGCGCATGTGAGAAGAGTTCTTCATCCGTCCACTTTGGAAACTTTTGAAAGAGACGGTCGCAGACGGCATTGTGTTCGAGCGCGAAGAGCGTGTGCAACATGCTTAAGCCGACCCACCAGTTGCCGGTGACGCCCGTCAAGTCGACGCCGGTCCGCGGGTCAACTGGCAGCAGGCCGTCTGCCTCGACACGCAGTTTGCCGCGCTCGCCTGAACGCAACTTGCTCAGTGTCGCCTGGTCGCTGCCGTACATTTGCGAAGCGTCCCACCAATGCGTTTCGGTGTTGACGAAGGTCGGGCGTGAATCGTTCAAGGCGGGCGGACGGGTCGGGTCGCGGCGCGTGCGGCGGACGAGCATCGGGCGCTCCGTCCATGGATCATCGTTCTTCAGCGGAATCTCAAACGGATTCTCTTTCTCGTTCTTGCCGTGGCTCAACCAATCGTGAACCATAAACTGAATCCAGGGCGCGACAAGTAGATTGAGCGTCGTCGCCGGTTGGAATTTGTGGCGCGTCATCAACTCTAAGCTGACCGTGCGCGGGCTTGGCGAGAGCATCGCCGCGCCTTCGTCGGGCACAATTTCATTGAGCGGCACACACCGACCGAAGCGCGTCTCACGACTTCCCATCCGCGGGTCTTTAAGGTCGTTAAAGGTGCCGTCAACGGTGCGCGCCAGCCGCACGGCATCATTCGGTTGACCGAGTGGCGGCGAAGGGATCGAGGGAATCTTGTACGTGTCGTGCAGGTTGTTTGAGCGAAGCCGGTCGCGGATGCGGAACAGGCGAACGATGCCGAACGCAACCGGCAATTTATGCCACGGAGTTGTACGGCCGGTGAAGAACTCGCCGATGCGAGCCGCTGTGCGAGTGAGAATTGAATCTGCCATCTTGATTAGCCTTTCGCTTGCGGGATATGACGAAGCTCAAATGACATGCGCGATCAGTGATTCAAATGGACGAACTGGATAAAATTAAAGATCAACAATCAACAAGGTGAAGGTGCAAAAGCGAGGAGGTGCCAGATGCGCGCGGGAATCTATCGCTTCTTCAAACCGGAAGCAAGAATTAATTTTCGACATGCCTTAGACTCGACTTTATCCATTTTGGAAACAGGCGACGTAAATAAAGTCGAGCTAAGTCGCCGTCTTACACTGAACGGGCAAAACGGTGAAATTGTTGAAGAAAGCGGCTTAGAATTACGTGCACGCTTCAATTTAAATTGAGTGCGACCGATGCGGAAATCCGCACGCTAGTCGAGGGTGGGAAATCGCTGTGTTCAGCACCCTTATTGCGTGCGGATTTCCGCATCGGTCGCACAGTTTTAAGAAACGCTATCGCGGTTTCAGCGGCGCGGTCGCATGAAATTCAGAAACACATAGTTGGCGACATTGCGCCCGGCGGATTGTCCGGCAGTCTGATCAAACGTGAAATGGATTCCGCCATAGACGCGGCTTCGCTCTTCTTCGTTCGCCATCGCCGTAAAGCCCGGATACGAGCGCGTTGCGCCGCCTGCGCCTTCCCAGGTATGTTCAAAACGAATGTCGTCGCGTCCGAAAAACAGCGCGAGAATCGTTGATTGCGAAGTGCCGATGGCAGCATGGTTTCCCGCGTAGGTCGGATACGGCGGATTGCCAATCAGAGAAGACCAATTTCCGTCCGGTTCGGTGTGCGGATTGCCGTCTTCGTCGGCGCGGCGAATCGCCGTCACGGGTCGCCACAAACCGTAGACAAATTTGCTGGCAAAGGTGGTTTGCAGCGCGTCGTGAAAGGAGATATTCATCAGTGCGAACAGACGCGCGTTTTCCGCCGTCGTGTTGTTGCGAGATACGGCGACAGAGCGGGCGACGTTATTCCAGACGAAAAACACCGTCGTCGGAGTGTTGACATTTGCCCAGAGCCGCGCAACTTGTGTCTGGTCGGCGGTGCGCGTCGTGCTGGTCGCCGAGCCGATCTCTTTGACTTCGTTGAAAGCGGCTGTGTATTCCGCGCTCGTCAAAGTCGGCGGCGGATTCGGAGTAAATCGGGCGCTTGAAGTAATCGCAAACGGCAAGACCGCCGGATAATGCGTAAAGCCTGCGAGAGCCATAGCTGGCGGTGTCGGTTGCCAATTGCCAGGAGTCTGCGGCAAAACGTAAGGCGGCGGCATAACACTCCAGCCATCATCAGCGCGAGCCGCTAACATTTTCTCAGCGACGATTTCACCGACCCTGATGCCTTGCTTCGCCCGATTCGGCGGGATTCCGTTCAGCGAGTTGGTTAATTCAGCAGCGAAAATGTCTTGCCGCGTCGGATACAAAGCTGCTAAAACGTCGTGCGCGGCTTGCGCGGCTGCTGCTTCCTGCGAAGCCCGCCGGCTGCCCGGAACTTCGATTAAATAAGGCGTGTAAGCGCCGTCAATCGAATTGACGGCATCGAACATCGCCGCGTGCATCATCGCAAAACTTCGCACGGGAAAAATCGTCGGCAGCTGTTGTTCGGGCGTGCGGATGGTTTCCTGCAGAACCCGATTCCACTGCAAAATAACATTTTCACCGGGCGCATTTAATTCCGGCTCGTCCTGTTCCTGCGCCTGAACATTCGTCAGCGCGCCAAGCAGAAGTGTGATTGTCAGAAGACAATTTAGAATTTGTTTGTATTTCATTTGATCGTTCTCCTTCATATTTGAAAATTTTGTTCCTCTAATAGTTAGCGCGACAGTTTTTGAAAACAGAGGTCATTTTTTTGAATAATTCACTTTTCAATTAAAAGGGCGTATTTTCGTGATTAAACAAGTCCCTCCCGCCTTCAGTGAGGTTTGGCAATGACGGACGAGGCGCGTCAAGCAAGCGAGATAACGGAAAAGTTACGCGAGTGGAACGACAATCGGCGCGATCATTCGGCGGACGCTTTGCTCAAACTCGTTTATGACGAACTACACAAGCAGGCGCATCGCTATGTGCGAAAAGAGCGCCGCGGACACACGCTTCAGACCACCGCTCTGGTTCACGAAGCGTATCTCAAATTAGTCGAACAAAAATCGGTCGCGTGGGAAAGCCGCTCGCACTTTTTCGCCATTGCCGCCACGATGATGCGGCGGATTTTGATTGATTACGCTAAAACCAAACATCGCGTCCGGCGCGGCGGTGTTCATAGCGACTTGCCGCTTGAAAATGCTTTGACGATTAGCGTCAGCGAAACCGATTTCGATTTGCTCGCGCTCGACGAAGCGTTAAACCGGCTCGCCTCAAAGGAAGCGCATCTGGCAAAGGTCGTCGAACTCAGATTTTTTAGCGGATTGGATGTGGTCGAAACGGCGGAAGTCCTGGGCATTTCCGAATCAACCGTCAAACGCGATTGGGCTATGGCGAAGGCTTGGCTGCATCGTGAGTTGATGAGATAAGAAGTCTCAGAAACCTGAAAAAATGGCTGATGAAAATTGGCAAAAGGTGAGAGAGGTTTTTGATTCGGCTCTACGCCGCAAGCCCGAAGAACGTCAAAAATTTGTTCACGAAGCCTGCGGTGAAGATCAAACCCTGCTCGCGGAAGTCGAATCGCTTCTGTCATCGCTCGACAGCGCCGAAAGTTTTATGGAGACGCCCGCCGTCGCTAAAGTCGCCGACATGATCGAAGCCGAAACAAAACAACTCGAACAGGGAAAATGTTTCGGGCATTACGAAATCATCCGGCGAATCGGCTCAGGCGGAATGGGCGAAGTTTATCTTGCCAAAGATCAAAAACTCGACCGGCAAGTCGCCGTCAAAATCCTCAACGAAGAATTCAATCGAGACGAATCGAATCTCCAAAGATTTATCTCGGAAGCGAAAGCAGCATCGGCTTTGAATCATCCGAACATCCTGGTCATTCACGAAATCGGGGAGGCTGATGACGCGCATTTTATCGTTAGCGAGTTTATCAAGGGCAAGACTTTGCGCGAGATTTTCAAGGAAGAATCTTTGAAGCTGTCGGAAGCTTTGGACATCTCGATTCAAATCGCCAACGCGCTCTGCACGGCACACGAGGCGCATCTGGTTCACCGCGACATCAAACCGGAAAACATCATGATTCGCCCCGACGGTTTTGTGAAAATTCTTGATTTCGGCTTGGCAAAACTCGTCAAGCAGAAAAACATTTCTTTTCTCGGTTTGGAACAATCAACCGCCCGGCAGAATCAGACGGCGCAAGGCGTGATTTTGGGAACGGTCAACTATATGTCGCCCGAACAGGCGAAAGGCGAACAGGTTGACGAGCGGACGGATATTTTTAGTTTCGGCGTGGTGATTTATGAAATGATTGCGGGCAAAACGCCGTTTGCGGGTGATTCGATGTCGGAGACTTTCGCCAACTTGATAAACGCCGAAGCGCAACCGCTTTCACGTTTTGCGGCAAACGTGCCGGACGAATTACAAAGAATCGTTTTCAAATCGCTCCATAAAAACGCGGACGAGCGTTATCAAACGATGAAGGATGTGCTGACAGATTTGAAGGATTTGCAGGAACATCTGACGTTGGAAGAAAAACTGGAACGCTCCGCCGCGTCCGGTGAAAGAGCGACCGGAGTTTTACGAGCGACGACGGGCGACGCAAATCTTCGAACCGCCGCAATGCAGCACGGTTTTTCGCAGACAATCAGACGGCACAAACCGCTTGCCGCGTCTGCGTTTGCCGCATTGCTCGTCGGCGTCATCGCGCTTGGCTATTATTTTCTGCTGGCAAATAAAACGGCTTCAAGCATCGGCGACAAAAAATCAATCGCCGTCTTGCCGCTTAAACCAATCAACACCGCAAACCGCGACGAGATTTACGAAGTCGGGATTGCCGATTCGCTGATTCTCCGGCTTAGTTCGATGAAAGACTTCATTGTCCGACCGTTGAGCGCGACGCGCCAATATGCGGATGTCGGGCAAGACCCGATTGCGGCGGGAAAAGAACAGCAGGTTGATTACATTCTCGCCTCGAATTATCAATTGGCGGGCGGGAAAATCCGCATCACCGCGCAGCTTTTCAATGTGGCGAACGGGCAGATTGAAGAAACTTATAAAAGCGAAAAGGACGCGGGCGATGTTTTTGCGATGCAGGACGCCATCGCGGGCGAGGTTGGAAACATTTTGCTGGCGCGATTTGTTACCACGTCCAGCAGTCCGACGGCAAAACGCGGGACGACCAACGAAGAAGCGTATCGGCTCTATCTGCAGGGAATGTATTTAGCTAACACTAGAAATCCGGCGGACGCACGAAAGGCGGTTGAGGCTTTGGAGCGAGCAGTCCAACTTGACCCGAATTACGCGCTGGCGTGGGCTGGCAAGGCTTACGCGCACCGCGCCGTCGGCAATTTAAGACGCATCGCTAATACTCACGAAGAATATCAAAAATCAATTGAAGCGATAAATGAAGCCTTAGCCTTAGATGAAAATCTTTCTGAGGCGTATAGCACCTTGTGCGAAAACAAAATGTATTACGAATATGATTTCGACGGTGCGGAAAGAGCGTGCAAACGCGCCATCGAATTAGACCCCAATTCTTCGCTGGCACATCAGGTTTATTCGCGTTATCTTCCCGGTCGCAGGCGATTTGACGAAGCAATTGCCGAAATAAAGACTGCGACAGAACTTGAACCGGCATCGGTTTTTCACCAGCTAATGTATGGAAACATTTTGCACTATGCCCGACGCTATGAAGAAGCTGCCGCGCAATACAAACGAGTTCTGGCGATGGATGAAAATAATGTCAACGCTTACCTCTGGCTAATTAACACATTGACGTTTCAAGGCAACGAATCGGAAGCCTTTGAATGGTTTATGAAATCTTTAGCTTCACAGAAAGCGGACGAAGAAACCGTTCGCACTTTTAAGACAGCCTTTCAAACGTCGGGCTGGCAGGGCGTTTTGCGCGAGCGGGTGAAAAGATTTGATAAAGGCGATGAGGTTTATTTTCGCGTCGCGTCATACTACGCGCAAATCGGGAATAAGGATAAAGCGTTTGAATATCTGGAAAAATCATATCAGCGACGCGAGTTATGGATGAGTTATCTTCTGGTTGACCCGCTCGTTGATCCCCTGCGCGACGACCCGCGCTTTGATGAATTGGTCAGGCGCGTCGGATTGAAGTGACGGCAGCAGTGCCGACTGGAGCGAGCGGCGTTCCCCGCTTGCTGGTGAAGCGTCGCTTCGGCGCGAAAATCTTCGCGGCAATCGAAGCTACTTCAGAATCAAACTTATCTACGCCGCTCGTCAAGCGACGTTTGCAAGCGGGGAACGCTCCGCGCTCCTGTCTTAAAAAGATGGCTGATGAGCAATGGTGCGCCGCGGAACGCGGTGCTGAATCGTTGACACAGTCAACAAGAGTTCGGAGGGATACTCTTGGGCCATCCGATTCACCTGGAGGTGAAAGCCGAAGGGGACAAGAGCATGTCGGAGAAG